>CALVQE010000003.1 GCA_944355355.1 uncultured Bacilli bacterium | reverse complement strand
TGAATACTTCTTCTTAAAGCTATTTGATATATCTAGAACTAAATAGTTATCCCACAACTTTTATGCAAGAACCAAAATTTTTTACACCCAATAGTTTTATATACTTAAAGTTAAAAAAGAAAGACTATCTTAAGTCTTTCTTCTAAATTTGAGAAACATACTCCATAAGTTTCATAAACATCGAAATAAATTTACTATCAAGTCCCTTACTCTTTAACTTCCGAATTTCAATTCGTTTCTTTTTAATATCCATATCACTAAAGATAATTTGCGCAAGCATTTCTTTCAAAGTTGTCTTAATTTGTAAATCACTAATAATAGAATCAATATCTTCATTAATTAAACGAACGGCATCAATCTCAATATCTTTACCTTTACAATTAATAGACAACTGGCTTGTTGTTTTAACATCCTTTACTTCAACCACAAAATCGGCATCATCTACATAACTTGTCGAAGTATAAACTTCCTTATCCAAATATACAATAACTTGATCAGCCTTTCTTGTATTTCTAAAGCGAATCTTATAATCTCTTGTATCTGGAATAATACCACTCTTACCTTCAATAGGCCTTATAATAACTGTAAAGTTATTTTGTAAATAATTGTAATCAATCGAACTTAATAAATAATAACCTTTTTCATGAAGCCTTGACACACCATCATCTTCATATAAAGTATAAATATTACTTTTACCAGGAAAAATATGAATTTCCATACTCTTAGGTGCACTAGTATCATTCTTATTCGCATTTAAATCTCCTAAAGGCACGATTGAACCAGACTTAGCAAAAACTGGATAATCTTCATCCTTATAAAAGACAACATATCTTTTATTTCCAATAAATTTTTTACCTGTTTTAAAATCATACCAAGTTCCTTCTGGCAAAAAAACATCTAATACAGTCCTATTCATGACTACATTCTTTTGATGCGTGATAGGCGCCACTAATAACTCTGATCCAAAGTAATACTCATTCTTATACTTTGGCTCATCATAAATTTCTGGATTTAAATAATACAAAGGCTGAATAATTGGCATTCCTGATTTATGATACTTATATCCTTCTGTATACAAATATGGAATCAACCGATGTCTTAACTGAGTATAATCCTTAACAATCTCTAAAGTTTTTACATCCCACATCCAAGGTTCACGTTTGTAATATTTTCCACCCTTAGACGCAAACCTAAAAATAGGACTATAGCATCCCAATTGGACATAACGCACATAAAGCTCAGAATCTTCAACACCTCCCATATAGCCTCCAATATCATGACTCCACCAAGAAAGCCCCTTATTTGCAGCCATTGAATTAAAATAAGGTAAAACACTCAAAGTACTCCATGAAACCAAAGTTCTTCCACTATACATTACTGGATATCTATGTGCTGCCACTAAAGAGTTAGGAGCCAAAATAAAACCACGTTTCACATCATTTTTCTTCGCATCATTAAATTGATAATAAGAAAGCGCTCTTAAGGTTAAAACATCTTTCTTATTGCTATAATCTAACCAGAAAAAATCAACACCCTTTTGTTCTAAAGGCAACATTAACTGATGCAAATAACTATTCAAAACAAACTTATCAAAAGCATTAAAAGGAATCGTACTCTTATCCATTAGATTAATCGTCTTAGCAATACTTTCATAAGCATCTTCATGAGGCATAATTCCTTCTACCGGATCAATATTAAGGCCAAGACGAACACCTCTATCATGTAAAAACTTAGTCATATATGCTGGATCAGAAAATAAATTACGATTAAAAGTAAACCCAGTCTTATACTTAGTTAGATCCGTTGCATCTTTTAAATGCCAAAACTCATCTAAAAGAATAATAGATACTGGTATTTCATAACGATTAAACTTTATCAAAAGATCAGAAATATCATTAAAATTATAAATCTCACTTTTATTCCACCAAACCCCCAATGCATAACGAGGAATAAGTGGCGGATAACCCGTCAAAGTAAAATAATCCTTTAAACAAAGTCCAAAATCCCTACGATACATAAACACATATAAATCTATTCTAGACGTCGTATTAGGCGTTAAAAAACCATCTTCTCCCACAATCATCGAAGCACTATCATCAATAGTTACAAAACCATCAACAGAATATAACCCCTTTTGATAATCAGGTTTATCCAAATTAATTCCATTCCCAGACGTATTAAAATTACGTACTTCCTTACTCTTAATATTCCAAATCTTATCCGTATTTAATAAATAAATCTCTATATTAAGACCTTCAAAAGGTTTCTCCTTAGCATACTTAAGCATAAAATAACTCGTCGTAATCTCCAAAAACTTCTCATCTTGTTGTACTTTAAAACTAGGAACCTCAAAATCTCTATTTACAACCTGCTCAGTTAAATCATCAAAAAACATACCATCCTTTTGATACTCTAACCGAACCAATCGTTCCGTTAAAACCGTAATCCGATAATTTGAACCTTGAAAAATAGCCCCTTCCTTACTTCTAGCCTTACTATAATCTACCCGAAAATGAGCATCCATTCCATTCATGTTAAAGCCCCTTTCTACTATAGAAAATTATATCACGACTCATCACCAAAGTAAATTTTGTTTAAACGATAACTAAAAAAAATAATACTCAATTAAAATAAAATACAGTATAATAAAGCGGAGGTGAATCTCATGCAAAACAAAAATCCATTTCCCTATACTTTAGATAACAAACGTTATCATACATTAAACTATTTTCTAAAAAACAAATTTCACAAAAAAGTATACAAAGTAAGCTTAAATGCCGGCCTATCTTGTCCAAACAATAAAAATGGCCATGGATGTATTTATTGTTCAAATCAAAGTGGTGATTTTGCTGGCAATCAAAAAGATGACCTACTCACTCAATTCAAAGAAGTTCAAACCAAAATGGCCCAAAAATGGCCCGATGCCTACTACATCGCCTACTTTCAAGCCGGAACAAACACAAATGCACCATTATCCGTTTTAAAACAAAACTTTGAAACCGTCTTAAAAATTCCTGATGTTGTAGGTCTTTCCATCGCCACAAGAAGTGATTGTTTTACCAAAGAAACCTATGATTACTTAGAAGAATTAAACAAACGAACCTTTCTAACCGTTGAACTAGGTCTTCAAAGTATGCACAACAAAACCCTACGCTTCATAAACCGCGGTCATACCAAAGAAAACTTTGAAAACTGTGTCAAAGAACTCCAAAAAAGAAACATCTTCACAGTTGTTCACATTATAAACGGTCTACCTCATGAAACCAAAGAAATGATGATTGAAACCGCTAAATACTTAAACAATCTAAACATTGATGGTATAAAAATTCATATGCTTCATATCCTTAAAAATACACCATTAGCCACATACTATCAAACCCATCCCTTTAAAATTCTATCCAAAGAAGAATACATTGACATCGTCTGTGAACAACTCACTTACTTAAAACCTGAAATAGTTATCGAACGAATTACAGGTGATCCTACCAAAGAAGACCTAATCGCTCCAACATGGCTATTAAAAAAGTTTTGTGTCTTAAACGATATTGATAAAAACTTACAAAGAAAAAACCTCTACCAAGGTTGCAAACTCCCTAAAAACACTCAATATCTGTAATTGGAAATCCTTTTAAAACCACCTCATATGCCTTATCCTCACCAATCTTTAAAGCAATATACTCCTGATACTTCTTTTTAAAAATCTCAATAGATTCTTCCAAACGAACACTTCTCAAATAATCACAAAAATCATTTGAACAAATTTTTTTTATATTCTGAATATGATTTTCCGTAATATACTCATATAATTGATTACTATTTAACTCGCTCTCCATCCCATAAGAGTAAGGAATAGAAACTAAAATCAAAGCAATCATAACTATACCTAATAAATAAAGATACTTCTTCATACCACTCACCTAAAAGTAGTATGCTTTTTTTAACAAAAAAAAGAATGGTAATTTCTACCAAACTTAACTACATCTCTAAAATATGATATCCATTGGCCTCAAGGACTTCTTTTTGATGTTTGTAATTTTTACTACGATAAACCACTTTGACAATCATATTTTCATCACGCATGCTCCGAGCCTTTAAAAAGACGTCAGTATTTTTCTCTTGAATCACAATAGCAACTCTTTTCTTCGTAAGAGGAACCTCAAAACCACGTTCTTCTAAAAGCATAATTAACCGCTCAAACCCAACAGAAAAACCACAAGCTGGAACAGAAACATTTGCATACTTAGAAACCATCTCATCATAACGGCCACCGCCACCTATCGAAGAAGCATAATCACTAACCATAATCTCAAAAATAGGTCCCGTATAATAACCCATTCCCCTTACTAAAGTAGGGTCAAAAAACAAACTAGCTCCCGTAACCTCTTTCGTATAATTCATAATCTCTCTTAAATTCTTGACAACATCTTCATCCATTTGAAATTGCAAACAAAACTCTTCTAAAGAAAGATTCTCACAAAAAAATCCTAAAAACTTATTTACCTTATCCATTTCATAGCCATGACGTATTAATTCATCATAAACACCATCCATGCCAATCTTATCTAACTTATCCAAAGAAATCAAAATAGAATCAGCATCACTTTCCAAAAAGCCACAAAACAAAACCATCTTCTTTAAAATACGACGATCATTTATTCTTATCTGAAATCCCTCAAAATTAAGTTTCTTCAAAAACGTAATAACTGCAGACATAAGCTCAATCTCAGCCAAATTTGTTTTCTCACCAAAAATATCTAAATCGCATTGAACAAACTCCCGATATCTTCCTTTCTGTGGACGATCAGCCCTCCAAACTCTACCCGTTTGAAAAGAACGAAAAGGACTCTGCAACTCATTCATAGAATTTGCATAAAACCTTGTAAGCGGAACCGTCAAATCATAACGAAGTCCACTATCAACCAAATCGTCTACTTTAGAAGCATTATCAAAATCAAGCTTTTCTCCCCTTTTCAAAACCTTATAAATAAGTTTTTCATTATCCCCACCAACTTTATTCGTTAAATTCTCAATATGTTCTACACAAGGAGTTTCAATAAGTTCAAAACCATAATCTTGATAAGTATCCTTCATCACTCCAAGAACATACTCTCTTAACAACATATCTCGAGGTCCAAGATCTCTCATTCCCTTAGTTGGTATCTTAATAAATGCCATAAAATCATCCCTTCAAAGTTACCCGTATTATACCAAAAAAAATAAGAGAATACCATCTCTTATTTCACTTCAATATATTTCTTAGTTTCTTTTTCTTCAAGTTTTGGAACAACGATATGTAAAATACCATTATCAAAAGAAGCTTCAATTTCATCTTCAACGATATCACCTAAATAGAAACTACGTTGATATTTTCCATAAACTCTTTCACGACGAAGATATTTCTTATCCTCATCCTTTTGTTCATCACTCTTTTCAGCAGTAATAACAATATTTCCTTTATTACATTCAATCTTTATTTCATCTTTACGAAAACCAGGAATATCCATTTCAATATGGTATTTTCCCTCACTTTCATAAATATCACATTTCATTTTACTGTCCTCACTTGATAAAAAATTATCAAATAAATCATCCAAATAATAACTTCTTGGCATTAATCTCATATATCACCATTTCCTTTCATGATTCCATTATACCACTTTATTAGCACTTGTCAATATAAAGTGCTAGTTTTTTAAAATTTTTTTATAGTCATATTTATCCCAATAAGATATAATAATACCATGGTGATCATATGAAAATTATAAGTTTAACAGAACCCTACGCTACATTAATTAAAGAAAAGAAAAAAAGCATAGAAACAAGAAGTTGGAAAACTGATTATCGAGGAGAACTATATATACATGCAAGTTTAACCAAAATGCCAAAAGAAACCCAAACGAATAAAGAACTTATGGCATTAGTAAACAACATGCCTCTAAACTTTGGTCATATTATCTGTAAATGTACTTTAAAAGATTGTATCTACATGACTAAAGAATACGTAGAAAATATGAAGAAAAATCACTATCAAGAATATATCTGTGGGGAATATAAAGAAGGACGATATGCTTGGGTATTAGATAACATTACTCCCATCTCTCCTATAAAAGTAAAAGGTTCTCTTGGTTTATGGAACTACCGTACAGAAAAAGAAATCATGAACTTCATGGAACAAATAAATTATGGATGGATAGATAATTGTTCAAAGAAACACTCAATAGTTGATGAAACATTCTCTAGTAAATACAGATTGCAATCCCCACAAGAAGTCATAGAAAATAAAATTGGAGTATGTTGGGATCAAGTAGAACTAGAAAGATTTCTTTTCCAAGGACATTTAAATATAAAAACTTATTTCATTGTCCATTATGATAACGACAAATGTCCAACCCATACATTTCTAACATATCAAAAAGAGGACAAATACTACTGGTTTGAACACGCATGGGAGAAATATAAAGGAATTCATGAATATTCATCCCTAGAAATCTTACTACAAGATGTAAAAGAAAAATTTATTCATAACGAATTAAAAAACAACTATAACAAAAATAACTTATGCCTATACGAATATAAAAAACCGACCCCATATCTCACAACTCAAGAATATTACAAACATTGTGAGCAAGGAAAACAAGTCACTATAAAAAAAGAAGGTATTAAGTGATAACAATGAAATCACAACTATTACACGGTACAAAGAGAGTTGAAATAAGACTAAACGACGGAAAAAGGAAAAAATTAAAAGTAGGAGACATAATAAAATTCTTAAAAAACTAAAAGAAAGCTTATATACACTAAATAAGATATACCCTACAAAAACAAAAGGTTTCCTATTTTACCGTTGCTAAAAAAACTATTTTAAGAGGTTGCACCAATATAACAACCTTTTAATTTTTCAAACATCCAATAGGAACAACATACACCCCATCATCTCTTTGATAAGCATACTTTCCAGTCGCAGTTAACACCATCAAAAAGGAGGGATTATTCATTTTTTCTGTATCAATTTTATTCTTTAACTTTAAAAGATTCTCAGCTCCTTCCAAAATCAATTGATCTCCACCCAATTTTATTTCTACTAATCCATATGAACCATTTCTCAAATGAATAACTGCATCACATTCCAATTCTGTTGCATCTTTATAATGATATACACTTCCTTGAATACTCTCGGCATATACTCGTAAATCTCTTATACACATCGATTCAAATACAAATCCAAAAGTATTTAAATCATTGATCAAATCATTTGGACCCAAACCTAACGCTGCAACTGCAATCGAAGGATCAACAAAATATCGAGTTTCAGAAGTCCGGATAGCGCTCTTGCTTCTTAAATTAGGATTCCATGCAGGTACCTCTTCAACAACGAAAATCTTTTTTAATGCATTTACATAAGATAAAACTGTATCTGTATCTAACGAAAGTGAATCATTATGAATCATATCACTTTTTATCGTTTCATTAGATACCTGACTACCAATATTTCTAGCATAACTTTTCATTAATAATTTCACACGCTCTGGATTTCTATTAATATTATCTACCCTAGAAATATCTGAATAAACAACTGCCTGATAATAATCATAAGCTTGCTCTAAAGCAATCTCCTTATCCATAAAAATACATCTAGGCCAGCCCCCACGACAACACAAATAACTAACATCTTCTAACGTTAATTCGTTAACCCCATTTAATGGAGATGAATTATTAAACAAATCCTGCAAACTTACTGATCCATTAGATTCTCCAGATTCATATAAAGTCATAGGTCTCATAGTTAACCAAGCAAACCTTCCAGTCCCAGTATGAATAACCTCATCCATATTCGCAGGAACAGAAGAACCAGTTAAAATAAATTGTCCTTCTTCTCCGCGATGATCAACTTCAAAGCGAACAGCATCCCATAGCTTCGGAGCAATTTGCCACTCATCAATTAATCTCGGTGTTTCCCCCATTAATAATAAACTTGGGTTCAACTCAGACAAAGTGATATTTTGCTCCCTATTCTTTGGATCAGCCATATATAATATACTACTAGATATTTGTTCAGCAGTAGTAGTCTTACCGCACCACTTTGGACCTTGAATCAGAACAGCCCCTTTCCCTTGCAGTTTTCTTTCAAGTAACTCATCAGCAATTCGTTTTCTATATTCTTTCATAAATAAGTCTCCCTCAACTAAAATTATAGCAAAGAAGAAGAAATTAGACAACAAAATTCGGTTATTTGTAGCATTTTCATTCGGTTATTTGTAGCATTTTTATTCGGTTATTTGTAAATTTTACAAAAAAGAGAGTCCTAAGACTCTCACAGGGGGTTTGTCGATACGCACTCAGAAGTGATCGTGAATGCATACCAGTGTAGCGTTTATAGCTACACTACATAAAGTATAGTATGAATTTAAAAATTCGTCAATTAGTAAAATCTATTTTTTCTATAATTTCTTTAAAGTGTTGACTATTACTATACAGTTTCTTTGCCACATACTCTGTTGCATCTTCCTTAGCAACCATTAAAATATCATAATCTCTTCTTATATCAGCCAACGAAAAACTCATATCACCGCTTTGTTTAACACCAAACAAATCTCCCTCTCCTCGAAACTCAAAATCTTTTTCACTAATATAAAAACCATCATTACTTTCCTCTAATACATGGAGTCTTTCCTTATCCTCATTACAAATCAAATAACAATAAGACTGTAAATCACTTCTTCCAACACGACCACGTAACTGATGTAAAGTAGCTAGTCCAAATCGGTCCGCATTAAAAATAATCATTACCGTCGCCAAAGAAACATCCACACCAACTTCAACAACCGTAGTCGATATTAAAATCTTTGATTTTCCTATTTTAAAGTCATTCATAACTTCTTCTTTTAAATCTTTTTTCATTTTCCCATGTAAAACCCCCATCGGAATTTTACCATGATAAGCCAAATCAAACTTTTCTCTAAGTAACTCCACATTTTTCAAAGTGCTTTCTTCACTCTCTTCAATCATCGGCGCCACAACATACACTTGATGTCCCAATTTAATTTCTTCCAACACCTTCAGAAGAACTTCCCTTAAATCCTTCTCTTTTACAACCTTCGTAATAATATCCTTACGTCCACTAGGTTTTTCTTTAATAAGAGACGTATCCATATCCCCATAAATCGTCAAAGCATAAGTTCTTGGAATAGGTGTTGCACTCATGAAAAGCATATCAGGCGCAATCGCCTTGCTTTTCAATTTATCTCGTTGATTTACTCCAAACCGATGCTGTTCGTCCGTAATAATAAACCCCAGACGATCAAAAAATAAATTCTCATTTAAAAGTGCATGCGTTCCAATCAAAACATCAATCTGACCATTTTGACAACGCTCTAAAATATTTCGTTTTTCTTTCTTAGACAAGCTTCCCACCATCAAATCAATCTCTAAATTACTATCGGAAAGTAAATGACGAATACTTCTAAAATGTTGCTCAGCCAAAATCTCAGTTGGAGCAAGAAAAGCCGTTTGATAACCAGCAAGTGCATTTGCATATAACAAAATCGTCGCGACAATAGTTTTTCCTGAACCAACATCACCTAATAACAAACGATTCATACAACGTGGACTCATTAAATCCAAAAGCCCATCATCCACAGCTTTACGTTGATCTTTAGTCAAAGAAAACGGTAAAGCATCTATAAAACAGTCTAATTTTTTTTAATCAAATTTCTTGGCCTGACCAACAGCTGCATGTTTCAATTGCTTTAAATACTGTATCTTAAACATAAATTCAAACAACTCTTCATAAATAATACGTCTACGTGCCTGTTTAATATCTTCCTTACTTTGAGGATTATGAATTTTAAAAAGAGCATCATTTATTGAAACCAAACGATATTTTTCACAAAGATCTACAGGTAAAGTATCATTAAGCTGTAAATTATTCTGTAAAGCCTCCTCAATAAGCTTTTCTAAAGTGACTGGCCGAATTTCCTTAATAGAATGATATACAGGTACTATCTTAGTCTCATCTAACCAAGACAATTTAATATCATTAGCCGTAAAAGTATTACTTTTAGAATTATATTTTCCAGTCAAAGAAATCTCTTTACCTACAACCAGATTTCTTTTTAAAAATGCCCGATTAAAAATAGTTACTCGAATCCTTTTACCATTTGATTCACAAACAAAACGCAATGCATTTAAATTTCGCTTAATATAAGATACTTGAGGTGTCTCACTTACAGTTGCATTAATAGTTACAACCTCTTCCAAAGAAGTTCCTTCAAGCAAACTTGGGCTTAAAATTTGATAACGATAAGGATAAAAATGCAAAAGATCTTCTACACTATAAATATCAACATTATGTAAACAAGAAGTAGTTTTCTCACCAATACCTTTAATATGATTCAAATCCATATAATCACCTATACTTTATTTTAGACTAAAATAATCAGAAAAAAAAGTCCTCAACAAAGGGAACTTTTTTATAAAAAATACTTGAGAAACCCGAAGGTTTCTCATAAAAGAATAAAAAGGGGTTGACTAGTGTGATACTAGCACCAATTCGCCTTCAAAAGTGAATTGGTAGTTAATATACTAACCGAAAGGTCTCAGTTTGTCAACAAAAAATTGCAATTTTTTAGTCAAAAATTTTGCTTAGAAGTGAAAATCTATTTTTTCTTTTTATTAAACAATGTTTTGATTAATTTTAAAATATCCTTTTCTTGAGAATATCCATCAGGATAATCAATACCTTCGGGTAATTTCATCGAAATATGTCCTTGTTTAAACCATAAAATATCTCTTAAAGAATAGAACTTAAACTCTAATAATTCACATTGAGTAACCATATCAGAATGTGCTCTTCTTTCCTCTTCAGACATCGAATTAAATGTGATAACAACCTTCTGTTGTGCATCTCCAATATTATTTAACAACCCAACGATTTGTTCCTCACTTAAGTTTTTTACTTCATTATAATCAATTATCCAATCTAGTCCTTTAAAGAATTCTCTATCAGATTCATCCTCAAATTTAACAAAATCATATCTATTACTATCATCAATGATAGTAATACCCTTACCAAAAACTTTCATAAATACAGAAATTGGTATTGCAAAATCAGCTGAATTTAAATAAGCAATATCATTTTTTTGAACATATACAGCATTATCAGTAATTATTTTCATCAATAAAACTCCTTCCCTAATTATAACCGTTCAAATGAAAATCAAATAAAACACAAAAAATGCATTCATATATTTATTTTTCCAAATCTTCTTCAGTTTCCTTAATGATATACACAGGTCTTTTTTTAGTTTCTAAATAAGTTTTAGCCAAATACTCTCCAATAATACCCAAAAAGAATAATTGAACACCACTTACAAAAATAATAATACAAGCAAGACTAGGCCATCCCCCAACAGGATCTCCCCAAACTAGCGTTTTAATTACAATAACTAAAATCATAATAAAGGCAATAAAACAAAAGAGCACACCGATAATAGCCGAAAGTACTAAAGGTCTAGTTGAAAAGCCTACAATACCATCAATTCCATAAGCAAATAACTTCCAAAAACTCCACTTTGTTTTCCCGGCCACACGATCAGGGGCATCATAAGTAATCCACTTTGTATCAAAGCCCACAAAATTGAAAAGTCCCTTAGAATAACGATTATATTCCGTTAAAGATAAAACAGCATCAACCACTTGTCTTGTCATTAAACGATAATCTCGTTCATTCGGAGCCATAGGCACAGTCGTAAAAGAGCCTAAAATCTTATAATAACAAGCTGTAAAAAACTTCCGAAAAATCCCATAATTTTTATGATCATTTGTTTTAAGACCAACAATATCCAAATTTTCTTTTATAAGTACATCGTACATCTCAATGAGTTTCTCAGGTGGATCTTGTAAATCAGCATCCATCATTGTCACATAATCTCCGTTAACATGTTGTAACCCAGCTAAAATAGCGGCCTCTTTCCCAAAATTTCTGGAAAAAGAAATATACCTTACTCTTTTATCCTTTCTTGCATATTCTTTTATCACATCTAAAGTATGATCCGTGCTACCATCATTAATAAACATAAGTTCAAATTCATTATCCATTTTATCCATCACATCACAAATCGCCGGATAAAAATATTTTAAAGATTCCTCTTCATTATGACACGGAACAATAATACCAATTTTTTTCATGATTCTAACTCCTAACTTATCAAACGTATTTTATCAAATATTCTTCCAAAATAATAGCAATCATCACCTTTTTAAAATCAATTGTTGAGCATTCTCAATTGTTCTTTCAATACCCTCATCAAAAGAAGTCTCATTCACGTCAACATAAGAACGTAGTTTATCTACATTAGGCCTTAAAGGCAAATCCGAATTTGGATTATACGCTCTACCTCCAATTTGACAATGTCCTAGCCAATCTCTCTTATCCTTTATACTTTCTACAAATTCCTTTAAAGGTCTCGTATCCGTTCCCGCTAAATTATAAATTCCAGACGGAGCCTCAGAACAAAGCAACTGAACAATCATGTTAGCTAGATCATCAATATAAGTAAAATTCCAATCATGCACACAAGGGCCTAAAATCATTTCTTCACCAGCGGATAACTTTCGAATCATCGTTTCAATCAATGAATTTGGCTGATCATATGGACCATACACAGAAAAGATCCGACCATGATAACTTTTCATGTTATCGTCAAACTGCCTTAAATGTTCTCCAAAAAGAAGTTTAGCCTTTCCATAAGCATTCTCAGGATAACATGGATTTTGTTCATTTTGTTCCGTAAAGCCATGTTTGAGAATATTACCATACTCAGCTTGCGAGCCCGAAAAGAAAAAAGATTGACAATGAAATTGACGAGCAAGTTGTAAACATTGCAAAGAAGTCTTGACGTTGTTTAACTGTAAATCCATATCATTTCGTTCTACTCCAGTTGTTCCTTGCCATCCTAAATGAATAAAATGATCAAAATGAGGTTCAATATGTTCTTGCCTAAGTGCTTCAGGCAACTGACCTATGTTGGCTAAATCTAATGTAACAACTTTTAAATGAGCATTTAAACATCGTATTGTTTTAGAAGAATTAGGACGAAAAATAGCAATAACTTCATTCTCTTTTTCTACAAGTAATTCAATAATCTTTTGCCCAATAAACCCAGTCGCACCGGTAATTATATATTTCATTATAACTTTTCTCCTTCCGATTTCATATTTAATCTTTCTTCAACTACAACCAAAGGTCTATGCATAACACGCTGGTTGATTTTTAAAATATATTCACCTAAAAAACCGATAAAGAAAAGTTGTAATCCTCCTAAGAAAAACACCCCAATAATTAACGGTGCAATTCCTGCCTGAAAAGAATTCCACATACATAACTTTAAAACAAAATAAACAAGAGCAACAACAATAGAAAGAAAAGAAACAATAAAACCTAAAATAGTCGCGATTCGAAGACCAATTTTCGTATAAGAAGTAATACCCAGCATAGCCGCATCATACAAACGATACCAATTATTACTCGACTTTCCTCTTTCTCGTTTAGGCTGTGTAAAAGGAATTTCTTTTCTTTCAAAACCAAGTTCTGCCACAATACCACGTAAATAAGGCTCCGGATCATCAAGTTCCCTTAACACTTCAATAAAACTTTTATCATACAATCCAAACCCAGTAAAATGTTCAATCTGATCTACTTCCGAAAATTTCTTGATTAATTTATAATAAAGACTTCGTAGTAAATAGACAACTTTGTTTTCTTGACTTTTACTTTTAATTCCAATAACAATTTTATAGCCATTTTCCCATTCATAAACAAATTTCGGAATCATTTCCACCGGATCTTGAAAATCAGCAGCAACACTAATCGTACAATCGCCAGTCGTACTAATTAAACCATAATATGGACTATTAAATTGTCCAAAATTTTGAGCATTAAAAATAGCCTTAACATTTTTATCCTTTTCACAAATATTACGAATCAACTTTCGTGTATTATCCTTAGACTTATTATCAATAAACAAAATTTCATATTGATAATTAGGCAAATCCTTTTTAAACATATCTTTTAAAGCCTGATACATAAGTTCCACATTTTCTTCTTCATTATAAGTTGGAACCATAATACTAATTCTTTTTTTCATCATACTACTCCTCTATCTAAAATAATAATAAACAATAATACCTACAAAAGGAACAATAACCAATAATCTAGTTAACAACACCGAGTAAGACCACTCTTCACCTTTCGTTTGATTCTGTAATTTTTCTGGTTTATTTAAATACAGAAAATAAAGAAAACAAGCAACCATAATTCCTCCAATAATCGCGTTGAATTGTCCTAAATTTATCCTTTCTAATATAGGAAGCCCAGTTATATTATTATTAGGTGGAATAAAAGTGTTAATAAGCATGGAATTCATCAAGTTCGGACAAAATACCCAGGTATAAACTTGATAGAATAAAAGTAAATTAGTTACCGAAAAACCTATTTCCAAAAATAAATTTAATTTACGATTTTCTTTGTTATAAATCAAGAAAAAGATCAAATAAGGTACAAGTAAAATAATCCATTGCGGATGAATTTGACAGAACACTGTAAAAAAGCCAAAGATAACTAACGGAATATATAAAGTATATAAGTTCTGCAAATTTTTATCTAAAATCTTTTTAGAATAACACCAAATACAGACTAAAGCATAAAGTAAAACAAAAATAGAAATATTTCCAAATGGGCTAACAATATAACTTAAAGAAAGCTTCGCAAACATATTATCTTCAAAAGTCGTCATAGACTCCATATACATTGGAGCGTTGTGATAAATAATTTTTGCAAAAGCAAGCAAACTAATCGCACCAAGACCATACAAGATAATTTTCCAAATCTTCTTTTCCTTTAAAAGCAATAATGGAATAAAGATCAACAGTGCAAACAGTTTTAAAGAAATAGCTATAGCAAAAAAGAAAGTAAACTTTTTTAAATCATCTTTCAAATAATAGTAAATTCCTAATAAAGTAAAAAGAATAGAAAGAATTTCATACCCGCCGAACATTCCTATAACCATGATTACCAAGCAAGAACTCAAAAACAAAAAATTATACATTGAAGATTCTTTTTCCAAATGAAATAAAGCTAGAATTTTTTTCATCACAAGTAAACAGAAAAAGACAAGCACCAACAAAAATGTTTTTGCATACAAAATATTCAAAAAAGACAATTCCCAGCTTACTCGAGAAAATAATGAATAAATATATAACGGTAAATTCCACAAACCAAAAAAGATATAAATAGGAAAATCATAAGTAATATTTGTTCCCGCAAACATTCCCGTCTCATAAGGATGATAACTTGCTGCATACAAATTTATTAAATCACCTTTAAAAAACAATTTATCAAATATAATCGAGGCATTTGTCGTAATCAAAAGATCCCCAAAAAGAAAATTCAAAAAAACAAAAGCAAATATAAAAAAGAAAAGACACCATAATAGAAATAACTTAGGATTTTCTTGATATTTTTTTGTGAAAAAATTAGAGTCTCGCGTACGATTAAAACTAAAATATTTATGTCCAAAATAGCTTATTAAAGTAGTGATAACTAAATTAATCAATCCGGCTATATATGGACTTAAATGCAATACACCCGTAAAACAATACAAAGAAACCATTCCGATTAAATAACTAATCACATAAACTGAAATAAATTTCATAAATTCTTTTCCAGCTTTCTCTTTGCTTTTAAACGTAAAGAAACGATTCCATAAATAACTATGAAGTACTCCAATAACTGTCGATATACTGTTGGCTATTAAATAATTAAAATTCCAAAAAAGTAAAATAGCATAAACTCCATATCCTACTAAAGTATTTAAACCACCAACAAACAAAAATCGAAAACTTTGACGTGCAAATAATTTCTTAATCATAACAATCCTCCACTCATGAATTAGTATGAACTTTTTTAAACTTTCACTACTTTTTTTAATAGTGTCTTCTAACGACTTCCAAACCCCATTAATACAATACCAACAATAATAAAAATTGCTCCAACAATAGACATAACGCTTAACGATTCCTTAAAAACAAAATGCCCGATCAAAAGCACTATTACTTGAACAATCCCATTAACAACTGGAACAATAAAAGACACATCATACTTAACAACCAAACGTTGCCAAAGCAAAAAACTTACAACATAAAAGCATAAGCCAATGAATGTTTTCCAGCCTACTGAAAAAGCTAAACCGTCTTTTAAAGCTAGATGCAAGGAGTCTCCCCCAAGTTTCATAAAAGTAATACCGCCAGTCGTAAAGAAAATATAAAGAACAATTATCAAATACTTAATCATTTTTACGCTCACTTTCTAAAAGAGAAACCTCTTGAACTAACACTCTTATCTGTTCCTTTTGCTTTGTCACAATAATCGTCAAAATAAATGTTATAAGCATTAAAATCGTAATAAGCATACCCACAACCAAATTAGAAACCACTTCAAAACCAAATAAGCGATTAATACCATTCAAAATCCCTGGAAATAATCCGACCATCAAAATTAAAAATGCCGAAAAAAGCCAAAACAAAGAATAACGAACCGAAATTTTCTTCTTTCGCACAAAATGTAAAATCAGAAAAAACCAAAATAGAGAAAAAACAATTAGACTAATAATTAACTTAATACTCATTATTTCACCTTCTTCATAATTAAAATAGAAAAAATAACATTAATCATATAATAGATACTTTTAACAAGCGTAATAGAAGATTTTCCATGCTCCCTTGCTTTCATCTTGACCGGTAATTCTAGCACCGTCATATGCCTTGATAGAACTTCCACCGTCGAAATAGGCTCGGGATATTCCGTTGGATAATGCTGAGCAAAAAACTCCATTATATCTCGATTAACTGCTCGAAAACCAGAAGTAGTATCATAAATTTTCTTTTTGGTCTTAAAAGCAATTACCCTGGATAACAAACGGATACCTAAACGTCTTACCTGTGAAGATTTAAAATTATCCATATCCTTATTAATAAATCTAGAACCGATAACCATGTCAGCCTTACCATTCAAAATAGGATCAACAATCGTTTTCACATAATTTACATCATGTTGTCCATCACCATCAAATTGCACTGCCACATCATAGCCATTTCTTAATGCGTATATATAACCCGTTTGAACCGCACCACCAATTCCCAAGTTTTGAATAAGTCGAATATGGGGAATATTATGATCCGTCAAAATTTTCTCTGTATTATCTCTACTGCCATCATTGATTACCAAAACATCATACTTAGAATGAAACTTTGCATTATAATTGGTAATAGACTCATACGTCTTTAAAATATTCTGCTCTTCGTTATAAGCTGGAATAATCAATAAAATTTTTTTCATACTGCACCTCTTTACAAACACACCTGATTTGCTTTATTATACCATGTAACTTACCAAGAATGGAAAAAAAGGTGATTTTCTCCCACCTTTCTTATCCATAAAATAACCTAAGTATCATAAACAAAGTATAAAAATGAATATACCCACCAAACAAAACAAGTAAAATAGAACAAGTAGATTCCTTTAATTCAAGCCGAAACTTAGAAGAAACAAAAAGTAATAACACCATAGCTAAAACTGGAAGCAAATATCTACCTTGATATCCAAGTACAGTGCTATTCCCAACCGGCGTAAAGGTCACATATAAGGAAGTGATGGATACCAACACACATCCTGCGATACATAAGAAAAGCCAAAACTTATCCTTTAATTTTAAATGATGTGCTTGATAAGAAGAAGCTAGTGCCAGAATAAGAAAAATAAACATAAGGAAAAAATTGATATTTCCTAAATCACCACAGTAACCAAGCAAAATCGTTGCTCCACTAAATAGCCCTAACAATCCTGAATTAAAAGTGGTCCATAAAACTTTAAGATATTGTATAGGCTGCGTTAAAATAAACAAGACTTGTTCCTTAGCATTAATGCCAGTACTAGCCCACTGAACAATGCCGTGAGCTTGAGCATACAAGAAGCACCACAAAACGCCAAGGAAAACAATAAACAGACTTCCCCATTTAAATACCCAAGATGTCTTTTTTGACTCAAACTGTTCTTTTGGAAGCAAAAAGACAAGAAGCGCAATCGGAAAATAAGCAATTTTTGAAAGAAAAGTCAACAAATAACTTGTAGTTAAAATGGCCATATCCTTTAATCCAATTCTTTGCTTACGTTCTCGGTAAAATAAAGTTAAGGAAATAGAAAGCAAAGCAAAAGCATTAGTAAACATATCTGCTGAATACGAAGCGGCCTGAAAAAGAACAACCGGAATCAATCCTACAGCAAAAAAGATTTTTTGATACTTGCCACTTAATTTAATTGCCCAAAAAATGATCAAAACAGAAAACAAAACATTAAAAATCCGACCAAGATAAAATTGAGCCCAAAAAGGTAAATTCAGAACTCTTCCTAAAAAAATACCACTACCACTAACTACATAAGCAAAAAACAAGTAAGGCTCCGCTGTGGAAGAATAATAAGCGAGTTCATAAGAATCCGTACCCCAATCCTGAAAGCTTTCCAAAAAAGAGCGATAAGTACTAGGAATCATCCGACCATAAGTATTACCCATAAGCGTTTGAATACCACTTGGCCATAGTACTTCTTCACCTTCATCCAAAAAGAAATTTCCTTGTGCAATATTATAAGACCGAACAAAATGTTCCTTTTCATCCATAGAATACCCAAAAGGGGTCATAATTGCATAAAAAATTCCCAAAGGAATAGCCAATTGTAAAAAAGTAATAGCTAAATCAAGCTTTTCCTTCAATAAAATTTTCTTTGCAAAAAACAATCCTAAAAAGATAACACAACTATACAATGCATAACGAATGAAATTAAAAGAAAACTCATTATGAACATATACATTTTGTAAACGAATCTCATCTACTGAAATTCCGCCAAAAACAAGTCGTATATCTTTAACATAATCGTGAATCCGGAAATAAACATCCCCATCAAAATTACCAGATAACTGTTCTTCACGAATAGGTGTTGCTTGATCACTTTCATCCACACCATAACTGACAAACGAAACATTTAACTCCCAATCTAAAGAAGTCTGAAAAGACAACTCATGTACGTACTTATTAATATCAGAAACAGTCACATTAACTTGTCCATTAACCTCTTCATAACGAACATTCTCTTCTACCTCACTACCCTTAAACTCATTTTGAAAATAATGTCCATTATATCCAAAAATCTCAAGAAGTAAAGCAATACTTAAAGCGAAAACCAAAAGAAAAACCCATGCATAACGCTTCTCCAAATTTCTTTTAAATAAATCCATTATACTCACCACCCTATTTTTTATGAAGCATTTTCTTTACAAGTCTCTTAATATAACGAAAACCTCGCCGAATAAAACTTTTAGAAGATTTGATCTTTATATTTTTTATAAATTCAACCTCACCACTTAAAGTTAAAGGAACTCCTGGCAATCGCTGAAGAATACGACTTGTATTTTGATAAATACACCGATACAAATTTAACTGATTCAGAGCCTCTTTTTCATTCAAAATCAAATTCGAATAGTACCCATTATCCGCAGCCACAAAAGACAAACCGATCGATAAGCACTTAGCAAACAATTCATCCTCTTCAAAATGCCAATCTGTAAAATCAATACATTTCAAAACATCGCCACGCACGATCCAAGCTTGAGCAAAAGAAATAGGCAATTTTTCTTCAACTAATTTAGTATTATTTGGCAATAACTCTTTTAACTTTAAATAAACATCATGATCCCAATGATTACTTTTATAATAATAATCATAATGAAGAGAATTTAAAGCATACGAAACACCTAAGCTCGAATCTTTATCAAAAAACTTTAAAACATTATTAATATAACTTTGACTATTTACAATACATTTCAAATACTTTTTATAAACACTTTCTTCAATTATAGTAATACAATTTTCTACATGCTCAGGAATAAAGAAAAAACCTACATATTCCTGTTTAACTTTAGTTAAAAAAGAAACAAAGCGTCTACTAAATTCATTTTTTTTAATTTTAGTAATGGAACATTTCTCTTTCAAAAAATCATAAACTTGTTCATTTGCCGTAAACACTTGCCAATCTCCTTGAATTTCAAAAATCTTAGAAGCCAAATCTTTCATCATAAGAACATTGTCAATATAAACAACAAAAATTACATTTCTATTTAAAGGACAAGGTTGCTCAGAAACAATAGAATAAAGACCTAAACTTTCATGAATATCACTCAAAGAATATAAACGTAAAATATTTTTCCAAATCATCCGTACATCATACTCTGTCTCATTTTTTATATATTCTAAAGCCCTTCTTAAATCATCTTGATCCGTTAAATATAAGAAATCCTTTTTAGCAAAAGCAAAGTTTTTTCTTTTAATATATAATGCCTTATCCTGAATAATTTGTGTTGCAGCATTATAATTATAATTATTATAATTTTCCATATAATTTGCAGATGCATTTGTATCCTTAATATAAGAATCATATCGAAAACCAGCTTGAGCAAGATACTGTGTAAAACGAAGTTCATGTTTGGTTACAACATCATAAAACGTTTGCATATGTTCATAATCATAATTTTTCCAATAATTTTGAAATGCTTCACTGACAAGAACATTATGTCGAAACGCAATAAAGAAAGTCTGAATATGTTCAGAAATATATCCTTCTGGCATAATTCCATAACCATCCCTTTGCCTATGGCCTAAGGCTAAGCCCCAAAAATCAATATCTCGATCATCCATACAATCAAAAACCTGTTTAAAAGAATAAAAAGGGCCAAAAAAAGTGTCATTAAAACAAATAATTTCATCGTACTCTTTATAAGTATCAAAAGTGGTAAAATACTCATAAAAAGCTCCAGCATCCAATCCTTTATTTTCACGCATCACAATGTCTTTTGAAAACTTCTCTAATTTTGCTTTTTCTGATGGTTCTAAAAAACTATTACTAAAAATAGTCAAATGATCAAAATTCGCACAAAGATCATTGAGTAAATATTCCACATAATCATCAACAATACCATCAGGATCATAAAAAACAAACAAGCCTAATCGTTTTGGATGAGCTAACTTTCCCATATTTTCATCTCCTACTAATCATTTTTCAAAATCATTTTTATCTTCCGAATTGTTGTTCTTGGATAACGAATTGCTTTCAAAATCGTTTTAAAACGAATATTTTTAAATAAACATCTAATTCGTGTTTTTTTACTAAAAAGCTCCTTTTGAATCAACAAGTATTCCTTTTCATTTTTGCCATCAATTAGAAACGAATTTTTCCATAAAGCTGTATTTATCAAATGATAAAATTCAGATAAATCTTCCTTAATTTCTTCTACTTTAAAACTAGGAACAAACGAAATCTTAGCCCCATCATAGCCAACCGATTCCTTCACCTTAGAAAACATTTGTAAATCAGCATATCTTTTTCTCTCAATAAATTCATGATAATTATCTAAAGCAATATCTGGTGAAGCAAACTTAAGCTCATCATAATACATTAAATATTCCTGGCAAATCTGAATTGCCGAAGCTTGAAATTGCTCAATAAATTTACTGTTAATACTATTATCACCCAAAATAGGAACAACTTTCTTTTTCTCTTTCTTAAATCCTAAAGTAGAACCGTGCGGAGCTGAAAAAATAAATTCATACATCATGATATTATCATCAATTTTTTTATATCTGTGTTTAGGTTCTTCAGCATCAAACATATAGCCAAAAGAATTATATTTCACATCATCATACATATTCTTTCGCGTTCCAAAATAATAGCCTATTATAGATTTATCTAGCAAATCATACAAAGCAAACTGGGTACTTCCAGCCCAACCAATATCGACAATATTAATTGTATCATATTGATCTAAATGCATACTCTTTAAATACATCTGAACAACAGATTTCTTTTGCTGTAATTTTTCTAAAATATCCTCATAAATATAACTCAAAAACTTTTTTACACGATACAAATTTTCATTATCTAACACAACATCTTTATTCAATCCAAAATTTTGAAATTCTTTTTTATAATGAGCTGGATCCAATTCTAAAGACTTTAAAATAGATTCAATCTTAACCTTTTGATTCATCGTTGGATTAAATCGCGTTAAAACATCCAAAGCAAAAGCCTTTTCTTTATCGCTTAGAGTAGGAATTTGAAAAGAGGCCCTTGAACAATACAAATAATACGTATCAATATTTTTATTTAACTTCTTCATAAACATCTCATAAACTTGTTTCACAGCATAACCATCACGAGCTAAAAAATAAATATTATCTTTATGTTTAGTTAACTGATAAATCCAATTGGTAAAACTATAATATAAAGGGGCCACATAACGAATACCAAAAACTTCCCATTCACTTAAATCCCGTAAAGAAGTATATATTGCATTTTGCGAAACAGCCTTAAAAATACTTTCTGCAAGCGTATTACTTTGATTTTGAAAACCACTTCTTTGTCCAACACTCTTATAATGATATGCCTCTATCCCCATACTTTTAGGCGATTCATAATCAGAGATTCGATTATCTCCAATATGTATCCATTTGGTTAAATCAATATCTTCCTTATTTTGAACATAATGAAACAAAGATTGATTTCCTTTAACCTGAAAATTTGTTGACGAAACATACACAGCATCCAAATCATAACCTTGATCTTTTAAAATCTGAACAATATAATCCCTTGGCAAATACATATCAGAAATAGCTAATACCCTCTTTTTCTTTTTCCTAGCATATTCATAAATTTCATGCATCCAAGGATTAACTACTAAAAACTTTGTTTCAAGCTGTAATTCCTTCTCCATCAACTTTTGCATACCCTGATGAAACTTTGAAGCTAAAACCTCATAAATATCTTCCAAAGTAGTCTCGTTATTCTCATGCCCAACCCTCGACTTTGCCTCAGCCAAAATGCGTTCCTCAGCAAAATCAACAATACGATATTGCTCTAAAGCATATTCGTTCATAGCTAAAAATACATCCGTTGGTTTCAATACATTCCGCAACAACAAAGTATCAAAAACATCGAAAGAAACGACATCATATTGATCAATCAATTTTTTTAACTTTTGAAATTCTTCTTGCATAAATCCTCCTAATCAGCCAATCTTTTTTTCCCTTTTATTCCCTTTTTAAAATCCTTATAACCTTGATACATCATTTTTAGCTTCTGAAATTTCTGAGTTTCAAAAGCAATAATTCTTTTTACTTGTCCCTTTTGCACACGAATTAAATATGCGCAATAATCCGGATATATATCGCCATACATCTGCCTTATATACAAATTATTGCGAACGATATAATACCTTCGCATTGGACTGTGATTATAACATGGATACTTTTTTCCAAACAACCTGTGAACCTCTAAATGACCCAAATGATG
Organism: uncultured Bacilli bacterium; assembly: GCA_944355355.1. Classification (GTDB taxonomy): domain Bacteria; phylum Bacillota_I; class Bacilli_A; order RF39; family UBA660; genus Ventrenecus. The sequence continues at coordinate 37,947 of CALVQE010000003.1, read as the reverse complement.
TTCCATCCGTACCCGATTCAACCGCAAAACCTTATAACCGTGCATATGTAAATTCATACAATAATCCGTATCAACACAATCAATAAAAAGCCAATCTTTAAACCCCCCAACATCCTGATAAGCTTGTAAAGAAATAATATTTCCAGATGTCATAACCTCAATCATTTCCTCTACTTCAACATCAGGCACGACCTCATCACTATAAATATCATGATAAGGCGAAACAAGGCCAATTTTTTCATCTGCATGTTTCATCAAATATTGTTCCATTTGTTTAATAATATTACCTGTAATCTTACTATCCTGATCCATTGTAAGAAGCCATTGATAGCCATCCTCTATAGCCCTTCTAGCCCCTTCATTTAAAGCCGTAGCAATACCTTTATTATCACCATACTTAATATACTCAACTTTTTTGTTGCTTTTATAATAATTGATATCATCTGAAGAATTATCAACAATATAAAATTTATCTACAAACCTCTCATAATTTTTAATATTCTCAATATTTTCATCATTAGGATGATAAAAAACAACCACTGCTGCCAACTTCATATCATACCTCTTCTGCAAAACCTTTTTCCAACTTTCGGAAAATTAAGTATCCAAAAATTAAAAAGATAATCGTAAACAAAGTAATATAACCTAAACTGACAATAGAAGGAGAAGTCTGATAATAAAAAATACTTCGATAAGCATCAATAAAATGAGTCATTGGATTTAAATACAAAATCCACCTCATAGACTCAGGAAACAAATCAACTGTATAAATAATTGGTGTTGCGTAAAATAGCAAACTTAACAAAAAATTAACTAAATATTCGACATCCCTAACATATACATCAATAGCACTTAAAGCAAATAACAATCCTAAACTAAATAATGTCTGTAATACGGCAATAAGTGGCAACCAAATCAAATGCCAACTAAAACCCATCCCACTAAACAAAACAAAAACTAAAATAATAATACAAGAAATTAAAAAGTTCACTAACCCAGCTAATACAACTGAAATCGGAAGAATTTCTCTTGGAAAAAAGACTTTCTTAATAATCCCGCCATTTAACCAAATACAATTTGTTCCTTGAGTGATTACAGTCGTAAAGAAATTCCAAGGAATAACTCCTACAATCAAGAAAATAAGATAATTCGGAATATCTTGTTTTAAAATCACAGAAAAAACCAAAGCATAAACAAAAACCATCAATAAAGGATTTAAAAAAGACCACAAAATTCCCAAAAATGAACCTTTATATTTACCCCGTATTTCCTTCTGAACATTTGTTTTCAAAAGTTCACGATACTGATATAAATTTTTAAAAATTGTCATTTTTTCACCTACACTTTTCTAAATATTTAGGAATGACTTCTTTAGGCGCTGCATCCATCTCGATTTCACCATCATAAATCCAAATAGCTCTAGTACACAAACTTTCAATTTGATCCAAACTATGACTGACAATAACAATAGTCTTATCACTATTCTTCAGTTCTTCTAATTTTTTAAAACACTTTTCTTGAAAATGTTGATCACCAACAGCTAATATCTCATCAATAAGCAAAATCTCAGCATCTACATTAATAGCAATCGAAAAAGCAAGACGCATATACATACCAGAAGAATAAGTCCGAACTGGATTATCAATAAATTCTCCCAACTCTGAAAATTCAATAATATCATCTAAACGCTTATCAATTTCTTCTTTAGTTAAACCAAAAATTGCAGCATTAAAATAAATATTTTCTCGTCCCGTGAAATCTTGATGAAACCCTGCTCCAAGTTCAAGAAGACTAGTAAGCTTTCCGTGAGTAATCACCTTACCAGAAGTAGGATAAATAATCTTTGTCATAAGCTTTAATAAAGTGCTCTTACCAGAACCATTCACTCCAATTAACCCAACCGTTTCACCCTTTTTAATTTTAACATTAATGTTTTTTAAAGCCACAAATTCTTCACTTTTATTCCTTTTCCAAAACAGCAAATGCTCCTTTAAAGTATTAGCTTTATCATAATAAATCTTAAATTTTTTTGTGACACCAATTACTTCAATCGCATAATCATTCGTTACTTGTTTCATAAGCCACCTCAAAGTTTTCTGCTATTAGTATAACAAATAAGTACCATAATATCAAACTTTCTTAAGGAAAAAAGACCATATTTCTATGCATCTTTCTCTAAAACAACCAGTTCATGCTGAGCCCTTGTACATGCCACATAAAACAGATTTTGAGACTTTTCATCATAATAAGAGTCTTTATCCTGATAAACAATCACACTATCAAATTCTAAACCTTTAGCTAAATACGCAGGCAATATCAACAAATCTTTCTGAAAATCTGTCGTAAAAGCATTAACAAAAGACATCTTAAACTCATCTTTTAGTTGTTCATACAACTCACTAGCCGTCTTCTCATCCTTAGTTACAATTGCCACATTCTTATACTTTGCATTTAAATATTCAATATCAGAAATAAGTTTATCATAATCATGTACCAAAACCGGATTTGCATTCTTCTTTCGAATCGCACTAACATGATTCAAATGTAAAATCTTATTTGTAAAAGAAATAATCTCTTCACTAGAACGATACGTCTTTGTAAGCTCAATATATCTGCTAGGCCATAAGTCATTTAACCTTTCTAAAGAATCATAAGCATAATAAGGATTAATATTCTGATGAATATCACCTAAAATTGTAAAATGTGCTTTCTTGAAAATCTTACTCAAAATCTTGTATTGCAAATAATTATAATCTTGAGCCTCATCAATCACCACTTGTTCCATATATTTATCATAAGGAAATTCACTTAACAACCCTTTCAAATACACAAAAACAAGCGCGTCTTCATACGAAATAAAACGATTACTTTTTAATTTACGAATCTCATCAGAGCTTATATTGATATCACAATAATCCGACTCATAAAAATCAATCAAAATTTGTTTAAAATCCCTTTTCACAGGCAAACACTCAAACAATAACTTTCGATACGTCGCTTGCCTATGCCTTTTCCCATTATAATTATTCTCACTCATTTTCAAAGCCATAGCCTGAATCCTCTCAAAAAAACTAAGCGAACTAAACCGATCATGAAACAAATAATCAAGCTCTTCTTTAGAATACTCAAAAACATGATTCTCCACAAAACCCCTCTCAAAAAAAGTATTCTCTTCTAAATGATGTACATAAGCCTCAATATCCAAGATAATCTTTTCACTTTGCTTATAACAAACCTCTTCATAAGACGTATTATCATCTTGATAGTATCTCGAAAGAAAATGAATAAAAGACTCTACCTCTTTATACTCTGTAATAATCTTAGAAAGATAATCATGAAAAGTAGTCTGAACCGTGTTCTCCTCACCTAACTCCGGTAGTACATTAGAAATATATTCTGTAAAAATTTGATTAGGTGAAAAAATAAGTACCTTTTCACTTGTTAAATTAGGAATTTTGTAAAGTAAAAACGCAATACGATGTAAAGCAACACTTGTCTTACCCGAACCAGCAATACCTTGTACAATCAAATTTTTATCTCGGATATTTCTTATAACCTGATTTTGTTCCTGTTGAATCGTATTGACAATATTTTTCATTTTCTCATTCGAGTTTTCGGCGAGCACCTCCTGTAAAACATCATCATTAATATTTAAAGAATTGTCAAATACCCGTATAAGCTTCTGACTCTCTATCTTATATTGCCTTTTCCGCAGCAACTCTCCGTAAACCTCTCCTTCCGGAGCCAAGTAATGTGCGGGTCCTGTCTCATAATCATAAAACAAACTACAAACCGGCGCACGCCAATCATAAATAATCTGATGAAGCTCATCTTTTTTTAAATACGTCATTCCAATATAAATGTCATGCTTGACACCCACATCATCCATAAACTGTATAGAAGCAAAATAAGGACTAGACTCTATTTTCAACAACCTCCGGTAATAGTCACGTTCATCAAGCATTCGTTTAGCTTCCATCTCACTATTTGTCCTTACACTTGTAAGTTCCTGAACGTCCATATCCCCCTTATTTTCCCACACATACTTTCGAAATTCCTGAATCCGCTCTTTCGAAGAAAAAATAGTTTGACTCATCATTTTAATCTTATCATTTAAAAACTTACAAACTCCCTTCAAATGATCTTTTTCTTTTTGCAACTCAAACTTATCCATTGTTAACCTCCTTTTTTAAGAAACGCAAAAAAGCCCGATCTCTCGAGTTTCTTCCTGTCAAAAAATATAAATTGTCTTATTTAAATAAAAAAGTCACCTAAAGCATACCACAACTATAATAAAAGTACAACATTTTTTCAAATGATTAACAATTCATATCTAATCACATCACCAAACACAAAAAACAGTCTACTTTTGACTGTTTAACAACTTATTAACAACTTCCATATATTTATCAACAACAATTGTCCAAGTATAAGCCTCATGAATTCTCACTTTAGCTTTTTTCCCTAACTCTTGAACTTCCTTCTGGCCTAAAACATCAACATCCTCTAAAACCTTTTTAAGTTGACCATTTTCCTTAGAAAAATAAAAGCAACAATCCTCGCCAACTTCTCGATTATAAGAAACATCAAACAAAATATTCACAGAAGTATTAGCCAAAGCTTCTAACAAAGAAGGATTTGTACCACCAGCAGAATGACCATGTAAATAAGCATAAGCATGTTGCCTAAAATAAAGCAAAGCCTCAGGATCATACACAGAACCAATAAACTTAATCCTTTTATCTTTCTCAAAACCAGTTTCTTCCTGCAAATATTCATAAAATTTATTTTTTTCTAAATTACAAATAATAACTAGGTCTTTCTTTATATCGGTTTTCATAAACTCATTAATCATCGTTTCATAATTATTTTCTGGAACAAAACGTCCCACAATTAAATAATAATCATTATCTTTAATATCGTACTCTTTCCATAATTTCTTAACAGTTTCATTTTTCTTTGGCTTTTGATTCTCATAAGCTCCATAAGCAATAAAACCTGAAGGAACATGATACTTCCCATATTCCACATCAATATAGTCTTGTATAGCTTTAGAATCACACACAACATAATCACTATACTTTACACTAAAACGTTCACTAATCTTAAAACACTTCTTAATCCACCAAGACCACTTATCTCTTTTCCATTCAAGCCCATCTGGATTAATAACCAAAGGAACATGATACTTCTTAAGTTTTCTCTTCCAAAAAGGAAACAAAGGACCAACCTTACACCCCAAAACAATCATCACCGTATTTTCAAGATTCTTTTCCCGAATATACTTTAAAAAATAACGAATGGCCTTAATGGTAAAAGTAAACATTGTAACAAATCCTTGCTTAGGAACATAAAGACTAGGACTAATCACTCCATCGATTTTCTTGATTTTTCTATCCTCACTCTTCTCATGTGTCAAATTAGGAATATAATATTGAACATCTTTATCCTTAGTATTCAAAACCAAATTAGTTACAAAAGTTTCCCAGCCTCCATAATTAAACTTATAACCACGAGAGCCAATAATAATAATATTTTTCATCCTAGCCTCCTATATCCAAAAAGTCAAATACAAAATACCTAAACTAATAAAATAAAATAATTTGAGTAAAGCCATTCCCAAAATATTCAAATGCCTATATTCCTTCTCATAATAAAACATACTTTTTTTAAGAGCCTTATACTTCTTAATCTTTTTCAAACTCTTATCCACCGTCAAACTTCCCATATGTTGTACACTCAAAGAAGTATCTACCACTACTCGCATAGCCTTAGCTCGTGCCTTATATCCCAAAATGTTCTCTTCATAATACAAAAAAGTATGGGGATCAAAATATTTAATCTTCTTAAAATCCTTAAGTCTAGCCATAAAAAAGCATCCATGAATAACTTCAACATCACACAACTTTTCTTGATAGTAACTATCCTTATATCTTTGCAACTTAAAACTAAAACGATTAAAATAATTCATAGTTGAAACTAATTCCGAAGCAAAATTAGGCAACTTCCAGCCCTTAGAAATATGTCCATACTCAAGTACTTTAGGTCCTAAAAAAGAAATCGTTTCATCTTTTTTCATATCTTGAATCAACGCCTCAATAACACTTTCCGAAACTACTACATCAGGATTAGAAATAATCGCAAGCTCACAATTTGTTTCTTTCTCTAAATACTTAAGACCCAAATTATTCCCATAAGCATACCCCTTATTTTGAGAACTTTCTAAAACAATAATCTTTTTACTCTCAAACAAGCGAATCTTTTCCAAAGACTCATCCGTACTACAATTATCCACAACGACAATCTTAGATAAACACTTATAATCCATAATCTGTTCTAACATCTTAATCGTATTCTCATAATCATTATAATTTAATATTACAATTCCAGTTTTCATAAGCATCCTTTCTGTTCCAATAAGGATCGAACTAAAAAAATTATATCATCAGTCGTTAACTTTTTAAAGAAAAAAGAGAAATTCACTTTCTCTTGCACTAAAACTCATCATTCATCAAAAAATCAAAAATATTTAAATGTTTAATGCCGTTTATCGAATAATCTTCCGAGTTCATAGATATAACATACTTAGGATATTGATCTTTAATCGTATCATATGCCCCAAATTCTCTTTTTCGGGTTTCTTCATGAGATAAATCATAACAAACCTGGATATATTTTATTTCACCATTCTTAGAAGCAAGAAAATCCACTTCTCCTTTAATCGTCTTGCCAACATAAACATCATAGCCTAAACAAATCAATTCGTCATATACAACATTGCAATTTTGTGATTATTTTTATTCAATTATTCTAATACATTAGTTATGAAAAACTCTCATGATTCAGTTTCTAACACATACTAAAATATTCAACTCAAATAAGAAACGTCCATAACCCCAAATTTTTCCACAATATCAAGATATATCATACATTCTTAAAAAAAGCAAAAAAGTTTTTCCAATGAAACAGAAAAAAAATTATTTTTTAAAAGTTTTTCCATTTCACTGGAAAAACTTTTAAAAAGAGAGAGAACTTCTTTCTCTCAATAGTTATTCAAAAATAGTCGCCAACTTCTCTTTAAGAACTTTGCTATCATACTGACAAGCCGTTTCATATCCAGCTTGGATGATTTTTTCTTTTTCTTTCAAAGACATGTCTTGATAAACCTTTATTTCTTTTGCTAACTCTGCATCCTGCCTATAAGTCAAAGCATTTTCCTTATTCTTCAAATATACTCTTGGGCCATACAAATTATTACCAATCACAAACGTTTTGCAGGCCATTGCTTCCAACCCAACTAGCCCCAAAGATTCACTTTTTCGCTTCGTTGGAAAAACAAACAAATCCATAACATTATAATATTTAACCAAATCATTTTGTAAAACAAAATCTTTCTGAATAACTTTATCTTCTAAATGATATTTACAAATTAAAGAATCAAATTCACTCTGTAAATCACCTGTTCCAATAACCAAAACTTTAACGTTTTTAAGTCTTTTTTGTTTATCTAACTCATGCATTGCATTTAAGAAAACATCGAACCCTTTATCCTTTTCAAGACGACTAACCATTCCATAATAAGTGCAAGAAGAATCTAGGCCTAAATCCCTACAACAAGCATCTTTATCCATAGGTTTCATCACTTCTAAATTTACACCGCCAGATGGAAAAATACATAGCTTATCAGCCTGAATATGATACTCACTCTGCAAAACATCACAAAAATATTCTGAAGGACAAACAACTACATCAGCAAATCTTAAAACAAACTTGCTACGTCGTACATTTTTTTCTTCAAACTCATAATCCGGCACAATATCATTACCATGAACATTACAAACAAGCTTCGTCTTACCAGTAAATTTACCTAGCAAAGCTGCATACGTAGACTGAGACACAAAATGAACATAATAATAATCATAGGAATAGAAAACTGACTTAAACAAAGCTTGGATATACATAAAACTATATCCCAAAAACTTCATAACAAAAGAAACATTTTTCTTCTTAACCGCCAAATCTACCCGATAGCCTGATTCTTCTAATAAAACCTTACAATTTTTAACAAAAGCTCCATAATGCTTAAAACGCTTTGAAGGGTACATATTTGAAATAATCAAAATTCGCTTCTTCTTTTCTTTTCTAGAAACATTAACCATACTAGCCAAAATAATACCTAAAGAGCCATTGATAAAAACTCCACCAGAAACAAAAGACATAATAATCAAAAACAAAAGTCCAAGCAAACCATAAAGCTTAACACGATAGGCATACAATACCATTCCCAAAATAAGCATCGTAAATACAAAACCAACATAACCTAAACTATAAAAAATATCTGCAAAATCAATTCCTACCAAAGTATTAGACAAACCATATAATCCAAACCACTGTTCCTCAATATTAGAAGATACAAACTCTTCTTGCTTATCATGTAGAAGATCCAAACGATCATCTAAAAAATATTTCTCATACATATTTTCTTGAGAAAAAGAAGTATTTGGTAAAACGCCAATCAAACTTACCCCTAAAGAAAGAAGAACAAAACACCATATCCATAAGTTCTTACTTCGCTTATAAATCGTATAAATGAGTAATGAAACAATATAAGCTACAGCCAAAATCTTTGACTGCCAGCAAAGAATTGCCCCTAAAATCAAAAGAAAGCCAATAGTTTTTGTAAGATAATTCTTGTGTTCAATTAACTTTAACACAACAAAAGGGATGAGTCCCACAATAATAACCAAAACAAAATTAGCCAAAATAGAAAAAGTAGTTGGAAAACAAAGAGGTAAAAAAAACATTAGAAAATAAATGACAAAAAGATGGAATAAAAAGTCCTCACCTATTTTAGGATCATCATACTTTTTAAAATAGAAAAAAGCCACTGGAAATAAAAACACTTGAAGCAAGAAATATAACATCGGAACAACATCATACCCTTGGCAATAAACATACAAGAGCTCTACCACACAATATCCTAAAAGAAAAGATAAACTAAACCGATACTTAGGTGTCAAATAAACCCGGCAAGCAAAATAAAGGAACAACCCTGCTTTAAAAAATAGAGAAATAAACCAAACCACTTTAACATCTTGAAAAGAATATATTGCAAAATCTAAAAAAGGCAGAAGATAAAGAAAATAAACAATCGAAAACTGTTTCTTTACACGAACCTTTTTTTCCTTTTTTCGAAAAACAAACAACTTACTAAACACATAATTTAAAACCGTAATAACAACTTGACTTACAAGCTTCATCCACTTATCACTATAACGTAAAACAGAAACGCCAACAAACATAATGGCCATATCCATAAGTAACGTTACAACTCGTGATCCAAAAAAAGACAAAGCTTCTTTTTTTACATGTTCATTTTTACTTTGAAAAACAAACTTCCGATTCGTCACATAAGCAAATAAAACTGCCCCTATCCAACTAATAACATTAGCTATCTGTAAACTTATCGGATTAGAAGGATCTAAAATGGTGTATACAAGCAAATAATAAATTCCTAAACTAACCACAGTTGTTAAAACACCGACAATTAAATATCGAACAATTTCTCTAATTCTTGCGTAATTTTTTTTCATCTTTCATCCCCCGCTTCGGAAACAAAATATCAGTTTTTAAAACAATAAATAAGAACACGACCATAAGTGCAATATACAAAGCAAGCGCCAAATTCAAGTCTCCCAAAGCATACAAAATAGAAACTCCAGAAAACAAAAGATTAATCACATAAATAACCATAAGTGAAGTTCGAGTAGAAAATTTCATTTTTAAAAGCTGATGATGTAAATGTTCCTTATCTGGATTTGTAAATGGATTTTTTTTCTTAAGACCCCGCCTAATAATAGCAAACAATACATCAATAATCGGCGTTGCCAAAATAGCAAGTGGAATTAAAAGAGAAGTAAATGTAGCTAACTTAAAACCATACAAAGCTGTCGTTGCAATCATAAGTCCAACAAAATTACTACCAGAATCCCCTAAATACAACTTAGCTGGTGGAAAATTATACACTAAAAAGCCAAGCGTTGATCCAATCATTAAAATAGAAATTGTCGTATCAATATTTCCAGCCATACCCAGTAAAATAGCAATAATAAGAACTGTAATAAAATAAATGACACTAATGCCGCCACAAAGACCATCCATACCATCCGATAAATCAATAGCATTAATAATCCCTAACATGAAAACAATAGTCACCAAATAATTTAAAGGCTCAGGGAAAGTAAGCGTTGCCCCTAAAATAGTCAAACGATCAATTGTAATTTTTCCATATAAAACAATAACCATAACAGCAATAAGCTGTCCAATAAGTTGATACTTTGCACTAATTGGTTTAATATCATCCACCAGACCAACAAACAAAATAATAAAGGAAGCAATCAAAATAGAAATCATCTCAACTGTACCTCTACCAAAAAACATATATCCAAACAAAAAAGAAAAGAAAATAGCTAAACCACCTATAGTCGGCATAGGTACCTTATTCAACCTTCTTTGATTTGGATAATCGATAGCTCCAATATGAAGTGCAATTTTCTTAAAAATAGGAACTAAAATCAAACTGACTACAAAAGTCGTCAAAATCATTAACAAAACATTGAAAAGCGATACTTCTAATTTCATAAAACAAGCTCCTTCTTAAGACTTATTATACCTTAAAAATAAATATTTTTTCAACAATTTAAGCTCATTAAAAAAATTTATTCCCTATATATTCATTAATGTTCTGTTCAGCTGGCAATTATGATATGATATGTATTGAATGGAGTAAAATGAAATACGTCTAAATTTAATTAAAAAGCAAATAATATTACAGTTACAAATTAACTGAATATTTTTATCAAGATTTAAATCCTGATAAAATAAGAAGCCCAAAAACATTAATTATTAGGCATTAAATATAAAAAATGTACAAAATTACACAGAGAAAATAGCAAATAATATTTGCTAATGTATTACATAAAGGAGGTAAAATGGCAAAAAAATTTATATTTGAAATCACAAAAAAGAAAGGTAGAAAAAACAAGAAAAAAATAGAAATGAAAGATACGGATACCCTAGCAGATTTAGCCTATATTACTTTAGCAACGTTCAAATTGTTTTACGGTGAATGTTATAACATTTCTTATGAGAATAAAACTTTTGATAGTGCAAATAAAATATATGATAAGGAAGAATGCAAATCAACTATGTCAGTAGTGCTAAAAGACTTAGCTTGGAGTTCTATGAAGGAACTTACTTTAAAATATGGTAACCATAACATACCAGAAATTATTATAAAATATATAGAGAGTAAAAACATTCCCCCGAAAAACAATTCCGGAAAAGAAGAACATCTCGATGAAAATATGATAGCAAAAATAAATGCAGAACTAATGAAAGATGAATATGAAAGCACTTCTTTAATCGACATTTTAAGAATCACGAATGATCGAATGACATTCTTTTACAAGGCAGATATAAACAGTATCGTAAATCCGTTTGACCATCTAAGAAAATATATTCCGGATAATTATCATAAATTAACACTTGAAGAAAAAAATGCAGTAAAAATACCTGATTATGAAGACCTAAATATTTACATGCTTCCTGAATATCGTTATCTTAATCACAAAAAAATTATGGCTTCCTATATAAAGAACAACGTAACAGATAAAGAAATAAGAAAATTTTTATTTTATACCCTTAGAAACCATAATTATGGATAAGTTTTATAATACTTTAAGAAAGTATAACTTATTTAAAGAATACTTAGATTATTCAAACAATTATTATTTAGAAATAATAAATAATTGGAAAACAAAAAACAAAATAGATGAGAGAAAGGAAATAAATTATGAAAATATTATTTAATGTAACAGTAGAAAGCTTAGAAACAAAAATTAACAGACAAATACTAGTGGATGAAAATATCGAGTTAGCAACATTATGTGAATTTGTGATTGTATCAATGAATGGGGAAAAAATACTTATGTATGACTTAGAATACGATGAAGTTACATATTACTCTTACATAACAGAGAACGTTGAAAATGAAAAAAACATGTTTGACTTAACCTTAAAAGATTTAAAATTAACAAAAAATTCTATTATGCATATCAACTATAATTTTTATGAGGAATATTGCTTTGAATTAAAAGTAGAGGAAACAATAAAAAGCGATTTAGAAAATCAAAAGATAGATTTTAAATTGTTATCAGGCAAAGGATACGGCATCATGGATAATGTAAGTCCTTACTATTTAAAAAAACTGCTAGATGGAAAAAACAAAAGATTTATAACACAGATTTCAAAAAACAAAAAAGAATATTTACAAAAGAAATTTGATATTAAGGAAACAAATGATAGAATTGAAGCCTATCAGAAACAAAGAAAAATGAGATTTTTACCTCAAAAATATATATTTAACGTTTCCCTAGAAGGTTTTAATAAAGAAATCAAAAGAAAAATTGCTGTGAATAGTAATATCATAATTGATGATTTTTGCCGAAATGTAATTCTTTCTATGAACGGCGACTTATTTCATGTTTATAAAATGAATATAAACAAAGAATACCTAGATGAATTTTTCGAAGATCTAGAACTATCTTATCTGGATTTAAAAGAAAAACAACGTTTGAAAATCATATATGATTGGGGAGATGGTTGGCAATTTAATGTAACGCTTCGCAAAATAGAAAATGGCTATGGCCCCAAAGAATTTGAAGTATTAAGTGGTAAGGGATACGGTATTATAGACGACTGCGGTGGTCTTTGGGGACTTAGTAGAATCTTTAGTGGTGAAGATGATTCCTGGGGCGAGTATGACATCAATGATTTTGATCTGGAAAAATGTAACGAAAAGTTTAAATAAAAGAACAGGAGCAAGTATATGAATATAAATTTTGAACACAAATTTTTAAACCATATTTTAAGTAGAGGTTATGATTATTATATTTCAGGTAAAGTGGATAAATTCAAAATGAACGGTGATGAAATAACAGCAATAGTTCATGGAAAAGATGATTACATAGTAAGCATGATAATAGAAGATAATACCTTTTTAGATGGAAAATGTAGCTGTTCTTACAATAGAGATGAAAAGTATTGTAAACACATAGCTGCAGTCTTATACTACCTAAACGAAAAAAAAGAATTATCCCCAAAAAAGAGTGACGATTTAAAAAATATCATAAATAGAATTGACAGTGCAAAAGTAAAAGAATTCCTTTATCAATGTCTAAGAAACGATGAAGCTTTACTAAATCGGTTTAGAATAGAATTTAATGAATTTTTTCCAGCATTATCCCAAAAAAATTATGAACAAATAATTTATACCGCAATTAGAAGTTGTGGGGATCAAAAATACGGTTATATTAATTACGAAGCTTCCTTTCACTACGAGCACGTAATGCTTGGATTCATAAGTGAAGCAAAAAAATTAATAGAGCAAAAAAACTACGATACAGCCTTTACAATTACAAATGTCATATTATCATCCATTCCAAAAACAGAAATAGATGATTCAAATGGCTCGACAGGAATGATCGCCGAAGAATGTATAGATATCATATGGGATATTTTAAATAACATCAAGTCTTCAGATGAACTATTAAAAGATATATTAAACTTAGTAATAAACGATGTTAAAACCGCAAATTTATACAATTATGGCATCGTTCTAAAAAACATTTTACAATATTTTATTGATGAACAACTATATCTCGACAAAATAGAAGAGGCGTTAGAACTATCACTAGAGAAATTTAAAGATAAAAAATATTTTTTTAACAGAAAAAATTACATAGATTATTTAATCCAAATTTATAAGTTAAAAGAAAAAGATGAAAAAATTATTCCCCTATTAGAGGAACATAGTTATGATGAAAATGTTTGCCTGATGTATGTCGATGAACTAATCAAAAACAAAAGATTAGAAGACGCAATAAACAAATTAAAAATGAACTTAAACGACGATAAATACAAAAATAATAAATACGCTTCGAAACTGGTAGAAATCTATGCTAAGAATAAAATGAATAATGAGTATAAAACCATGCTATACGATTTATTCCATAAATATTCCAATTATGACTTTGACACTTATCTTAAAATAAAAGAGTTATATTCTAATAATGATTGGAATGAAGAAAAACAAAAAATAATCAATAAGCTTAAGAAAGATAATTTTACAGACAGAATACTAAACCAAATCTATATTGAAGAAAAAATGTATAATAATCTATTTTTAAATGTATGTCATTATAACATGGAAAATATAGAACAATATGAAAAGTACTTATTACCAAAATACAACAAAGAACTATTAGACATTTATAAAAATTCTTGTCTTAATGCAGCTCGTAGATCAAGTAATAGAACAGCATATAGAAATGTGGCAATTAAAGTAAATCACATTATCCGTATCGACAATTCTCTTGAAACTGTAAAGTCTATATTAAAAGAAATTAACGAACAATATTTTCGTGACAGACCAGCAATGTTAGATGAATTCAAAAAAGTTATAAACAATTTAGAACAATACCTTGATTAAAATATAACAAAGGTTATAAACACGAGGATAATAGGATGAATAAAAAATCAATGTGACGAATATTAAAAAACTTGTTTTTAAGCTGTAAAACTAGCATACAAGATATATCAAGAAAAATGTGTAAGTTGTTTGAAATTTCATAAAAACCAAATTGTCAAAGAGCAATGATTGTATTTACGAATTCTATCCTTAAATTTAGGATGAGCATCAAGTTGATTATGCACCATAGCCCAGTTATGAACATGTGCTTTGTCCCACTTTTTTTGCAATTCTGTTATCCTTAAATAAAGAACTTTTAAAAGGGCATCTTCACTAGGAAATGTTCCTTTTTTTGTGACTTTTTTAAAGGATGAATTTACAGATTCAATGGCATTAGTTGCATACATAACTCTTCTAATGTCACTAGAATAGTCAAATAATTGTTCTACGTGAGCATGGCTTCAGCCCTTTTCACTTTTCATGTTTTCTACATTAAAAAACCTAAACTAATTTTATTTTTTACACTCGTTTCTTTTCTCTTTTTCGCGATAAAACTTCTCCCACAATGCTTCATTACTCATCATATAAGTACTCTCTCGTCTCTTTTTTACAAAATCATCAAAAGTTCCAATCACCTTTGCTGGATTTCCTGCCACAACTGTATTAGGCTCCACATCATGCGTCACCACACTACCAGCTGCAATTAAAGCATTTGGCCCAATTCTTACACCACCTAAAATCGTTGAATTACACCCAATAAGCACATTATCCATCACTTCAATACATTCTTGACAATAAGAAAAACTTCCCTTTTCTATATTATTTAAAGCCAAATGAAAAATATCATGCGTCACAAACGTAACATTACTTGTTACCACAATATTGTTATGAAAACGAATCAACTTAGGATCAGAAGGAATAAACCGAGGTTGAAAAAAAACATTATCACCCATTTCATAAAAAATATGATGTTTTTTTAAATAAGCATTTCTTTTATCACTATTAATCATACAAGCAATTCTAAGTCGTCTAAGTTGCTTTTTGGTCCATGATTTCACACGAACTCCTCCTTTCCTCTAAACAAACACCGAATAACAAAGCCAAATAAGTAGAAGTCATCGGACTAATAAGCACATGTCCTGTAAACATAGAAATAACACCTAAAAGAATAAACAAAAATAAATAAATACCAGTCAATCTAACTTGTCTTAAAGCAAATCCAAAAAACAAAACATACACCATAAAACCTATTATACCGATACTATAGAAAATATCAAACAAATCAATTTCTATATCCTTTATCTCAGCAATCCTAGTTCGACCCAATCCCAACAATTTCACGGATAATGAACCACGAGCATATTCCTCATGAACATTCCCTAAAAAATCCAAACGATTACTATAAATAATATTATCAATATTTTCTAAAGTAAACAAATCTCTTAAAGAATTAACCTCATAAAAATTTAAAGACGTCTCAATATTTTTCCAAAACTGACTTCTTGGCAAATATATACCTAAAAAAGATATTCCAAAAACAATAACTACTCCAAACAATACTAAATGCTTACGAACTATCTTCCATACACACTTACGATATCGCAAAAGAAAATAAATTAATATAAGAAAAACACTAATATACATCGTTTTTGTACCTAAAAGCAATAGCATAAAGAAAACAAAAAGCAAATAAATTCCTAACCAAACCTTCTTCTTCACTTCTAGCAAATACATTATTCCAACAGGAACTAATATAATAAAAATGTTCGCAAGTTCATTTCCGATATAAAAATAAGAAAGATACAGATCTTTATTAGGATATACCTCAGAAATATTATGGCCAAGACCAAAAGGATAAGGAACTAAATAAAACAAAAGAAACAAACAAGATAAATAGAAAAATGTCTTCTTAGATAAATACTTATTTTCATATTGACCAAAAAACAAAACGAGCACCGGCAAATAAAAAACCTTAATCAAATGCGTAATTTCCGTTATAACATTAGAAGGATTTTGTAACATCCAATATCCAATATCAAGTAATCCATAAAGAAGTACCAAAAAGAAAAAAAACCAATAATACCTCTTCTTATAATTTTTTTTCAAAAGGAAAACAACAGCAAAAAGAAGAAAAAAGCCTTTCAAAACAAGCCCAATACTAGGCCACCCTTCCCAAGTTGCAATAGACGTAAATAAATCAATAATAGGAAGAAAAAGCAGAAAATAATAAACAAACTTTTCTTTATCTTTAACCATTAGTCTCTCCTATAATTTCAAATCATTTTCCATTCTTCGCTTTTTTTCTTCAAGAAGATCTTTCTTTTTCATATAAAGTAAATAAACTTCCATAGGTATGGCAAAAGAAGCCGTCTCAAAACTCAAAAAAGTCCCAAATCCATAACCTAAAGTTTCAACAAGATGATCAGCCAAAATAGCCTGTTCAAGTAACTTAACAAAAAAGATAATACCTGCCACTCCAAACCCCGTCAACATTGCGTCAACCTTATCCAATTGTATCTTTTCTTTTTCCAAAACAAACAACTCCTTCTTAACTACCATTATATCAAAAACCTCAAAGAAAAAACAGATTTAATCACCCCACTTCAAATAAAAGTATTTAACAGTATCCCCCCTTATATACTTAAAAAAACAAACTAATTCTTTACTTCGAATTATAAAAATGCTAGACTAGTAAAGCATGAGGTGATACTATGTCCAATCTAGAAAACGATTTAAAAAAAGCAAAATATTTGATAGAAAATCATGCATTTTATCGAAACCGTGATAGCATGTTTGATATGATTTATCCGTTTACAAATGAGAACATAAACGGTATGTTTGATTGTTTTAATTTTAAAGAAAAAGATTGCCTAAGCGTATTAGGATCATCTGACCAAGTGTTTGATATGTACCTAAGAGGCGCAAAAAGTGTCACTGCTTTTGATATAAACCCTTTAACTAAGTATTTATTTTATCTAAAGAGAGCTGCTTTAAGAGCTGATTTAACCAAAGAAGAATATCTGTCATTTTTTTGGAGTAGCCAAGATTATACAGAATCATTAGAAAGCTTTAACGAAAAAATTTTTGTAAAAATTATCCCCTTTTTAAAAGGAAATAGTTATAAGTTTTGGACTAACTTATTTACCAGATATAAGGGCTATAAAATTAGAGAAAAAGATTGTCTTTTTTCCTTCGATGAATATAAAAGATCCACTTTAGAAAAAACAGTTCATTATTTAAATGACAGAGATTTTAAAAAAATTAAAGAAATGTCACCGTCTATAAAAATAACATTTATAAACAAAAATCTTAAAGATTTAGTACTAAACAAACACTATGATTTAATGTACTTTTCGAATCTTATCCAATATGCAAATAGTATATTCAACCCAGACACACTTTATGAAACAAAACTTGAAGAAGAAAAAGCCGCATTACAAAAATTTAAAAATTTTATAATGAGATATAAAGCGAATCTCAATGATGACGGCATTATAATTATTGGTTATATTTATACTATTCTCGAAGAATGTGATGAACCGGCTATTTTTAATAAAAAAATACGCGATGAAGTATTCCCAGATAATACATACTATTATGAATCTTTTCAGTCTACTTGCCACTTTGAAAATGTTTTTTTAAGTGACGTCCCAACACATGAAAAAGACGCATGTTTAGTTTACAAAAAATCCTTTCACAAATAAAATAGTCAAGATAAAACTAACAATATACCAAATTTGTCATCCAAAAAATCATCTTTTCAAAAAAACAGGCTTAATCAACCTGTCTTAATTTTTCTTCTTTTTCTTTTTAGACTTTTTCTTCCGATCATCCTCAAAAATATCATACATAGTAACTTCCGTATTTTTTTCCTTTTCTTCCATCTCTTTTTTCTTCTTAGCTAGTTCCTTTTGACTCAATCGAATCGTCTTTTCATAATTTTCAATAATCTCTGAAGCCTTATTCACTTCATCAATAGCTTCATCCTTAGACTTTTTCTTGTTCTTTCTATCTTTATTATTCTTTACAGTCGAATCCTCTAACTGTTTGTCTACCATTTTCTGAGCTTCTTCTTTCACATCTTCTTTAACATTATTCTTTTTATTCTTAACTTCTTCATTTTTCTTAATTTCTGGACTAATTTTCTCTACCTTCACCTCATCAGAAGGATACTTAACCCTTACTTTTTTCTTAGAACGTTTAAGAAGCATTCCAAAAATGACAATAATTAAGAAAATAATTGCTGCAGCCATATATAAAATCGTCATTTTATACTTATTCACTTCATTTGTTAAAGAAACAATCAAAGAATCATCATACAACAAAAAAGTATTTTCCTCTTTATCATAAAGATAATAGTCTTCTTTACCAGTCACAATATTCATTGCATAAACCAAAGTAAGCGATCCATCATTAGACTTAAAACAATCATAACTCACTTCATTAATCGTTACTTTATCCTTAACAAAACCATCCATTTCACTCGTTATATCCCGAATATAAAGCAACAGTTGATCCGATTTATTTTCATTATACAATGTATAAGAATTTTTATCTTTATCATAAATAGCAAAGAACGTATCACCCTTACTATCTTTTACACCAACCAATGTATACTTTGAAGTCTCACTATAAAAAGCTGGAATATCAAAATCATTAATCTTAACAGTAGTAGCTTCATACGTAGAAGGAGTCTCAAGATTCTTCGCATTCTTCATTACCGTATAACTATTACCATCAATAGAAACTTCAATCGGATTTTCATCTTTTACATTAACCGTAACTTTATAAATACGCTCTACACCTGTCTCACTTGTAACTTTAATTTCAAAAGAATTAGCTCCTTCATTAACTTCAACCTCGCCAGTTCCACTTACCGTTGCATAACTACTAGCAGCACTAGCTTCCAAAGTAACCTTATCCACGGTCGCTGGAACATCTACACTATACTCTAATGTATCCTGATTAAACTCGGGAGTAAGTGTATATCCAGTAACACCAATACTTTTTAAATAATTATTAGAATCCTTTTCCCTCGGAGCAGTAACAACCACTATTTTAGAACCGCTGACATTTGTTTTCTCTATATTATTTCCACTAGCCGAACTAACATTACCAGAAACAGAAAAACTAATTTGACCAACAGAAGAAGCAGTACAAGTAACAGACAAAGTCTTATTAATATTACTACCCGTTCCAGAAGCATCAACCCCAGCATCACCTAAAGAACAATTTGTAGTTGCCCCATAACCAGTCCCCGTTAAATCCCAAGCGGCAACATTATTAAGCGTAATATAAAATGTTACACGATTACCAGATTCAATATAATTTGCTGATGCCGAAACAGACATACTAGCCGCAGATACCTCAGTCACCGAAAAAAGGAAACTAAAGACCAAAATAATTCCCGCACGTTTAATAATTTTCATTTTACCTCCTTTTAAGCTTGATTAATATAAGTCTTTCCAAGTAAATGTTGACGTAATCTTAACAAATCAGACGAGTCCACAGAACCACTAGTATTATAAACGTGGGCTGCCTCCAAATAAGATCCACTTAAAGTAACTTTACCAAGCAATTGTTGACGCATCCGAAGTAAATCAGCAGAATCCACTTCACCATCACCCGTTAAATCACCGTAAATAACCACAGTATATACCTCTCCAGTACTAAAAGTAACTGTCGATCCAGTCGTAAGCTTTTCCGTATCACCAAGAACATTACCAGAAGCACTTTTAAAAGTCACAGTTTGCCCAGAAATCTTCCCCTTCAACGTACTAACTTTAGTATTCAAAGAAAGATTAGTCAAATATGTTCCTTTTCGATTTAATCCCATATTAGCAATTAACGTAGCTACTGGAACAGTACTTGGCGTATCAGGATCCTCTACAGGTTTTGAATCACCAGAACCGCTACTACCAACATTACCAACATAAATACCATCACTATTAGGCGTAGAACCAGCTGATGCAAATACTAAACCAGCTTTGGCAGGATTTTCCTCACTCGAATAAGCACCTATATTATAAAAATTATAAAAACCAACATAAGTAATCCCTTTATATTCAAACTGTTCACCGCTTGTTACAAGTCCCATCGTCGCCCCAACTTCTTGCCTAGATAAAGAAGCTAAATACACAGGATTGACATTATACGTTTTACCAGCTTCCATAAACATACTAGAATAAGAAACATTATCAACCTGATCATTACCACTCATAAAAGTACCAGCTAACACCGATTTAACAGTTTCTTCCTTATAAATATCATTATAAGAAAGATCTTCAAACATCAAAACACTATCAGCCATTAAGAAATTACGAGGATCTAAGAAATATTCAACTGTTTGTCTAGTTGCAATATACCAACCTGATTCTGTTTCCACCTCAGGCTGTTGCACACACTCAGAACAATTCCACTTTTGAATTGAACCAATACTCTGTTGAATAGAAACTGTACTAGCAAAATCAAGGTTCGTATGTAAAGCCTCAAATGTCCAATTAGGATATTGATTATGTAACTCCCTTAACCATACCTTGTAAGTCTCATCAAACCCCTCAGCATCTAACATATTCTCAAAAGCTTGATCCGTAACCGTACTAGTTCCACCAACTTCCTCCCCATACTTAGGATGTGAAGTTTTACTAGGCATATTTAAAAACACTGGAATAGTAAAATGTAAAGGCAAAGAAAGTAATCCATTTTCTTGATAACTTCGATAACTCGATAAAGCCTCATTATAAGGTGCTGCTAAATTAGCCATATACTGATGCGTATTCTGAGCATTATCAGCATTAGGATTAACATTAAACTTCTTTAAATAACTTGTGTTCTGACCAGCCGAAATATAATCTCCTGCAATAAACGCAGCTCCACCCATAATAGCCTTTTTAGGACTAGTCCAAGGTCTAGCATAAGAAGCACTATAACTTTCTCCTGCTAAAGCAACATAAGTAGAACAAACATATCCACTAGTACCATTATAATTCACCCGATACCAACCATCGGAACAACCGTTTCCGACAACCTTAGTTGTATCTTCTACAGTCACAATATTTCCAGAATACAAATAACGAATAACTAAATTGTTCGTTCCTGCCCCATTACGAAAAGAAACTTCATTTCCAGTAATTGTTCCCGTCGTACTAGCTGAAACATTAGAACTTAAAGCTATAAAGAAGACAAAAGATAGAAAAATCTTTACCATAATACTCTTATTTTTCATTCCCAGCCTCCTTTTATTCGACTTCATTATACCAAATATCCCAATATTTTAAAAGACATATAAACTTTTTTATGTAAATAAACTATCAATTATTGAGAATCAAAAAGATTTATTATATAATGGAATGTAGAATAAAGAAAAAGAAGAAAGGGACATATAATAATGAAAGTATTCTTTAAAAAATTGAAAAAAGCAAACAAAATCATGGAAGTATTCTACTTTATCACCTTAATTGGCTACTGGGTCACTTACGGACTCCTAGTAGCTAATCTACTTAGTCTAACCGGAATCGAAACCGTCATCCGCATTATTGTAATTAGCTTATTTGCCTTATACGGCTTAATTTATACAATCTTTGGTTTAGTAACATTATTTAAAAATAAAAAAATAATTTTTACCATTCTAACAATTTTGACAATTCTTTTTGGCATCGTCTTCAGTGTTGCCTCATATTATATTGATTTCATCTATAGCAAAATTGAAAACTTTGTTACAAGTGAAACAAGTACATACACAACAGTTTTACTATCCCTAAAAGAAACAGAATTCACAAATGATAGTATCATCGGTATGATTAGTGATGACACAGATCGAACTGGCTATCTTTTACCACTAGAACTAATCCAAAAAGAAAACATTCAAAATGAAATCACCTATTATGACAACTATACAGAACTACTAAATGCTTTATATAATAAAGAAGTAGATGCCATTTTTGTTAATAAAGACTATGCCATTTTATATGGTGGCGAACAAAAATTCAGTAACATAGCCAATGAAACAACCGTCATAAAAGAATATTCCAAAGAAATGAAAACAGAAGAAAGTGAACTACTAGTGTCAACCAAAAGCCTAACCGAACCATTTACTGTTCTAGTACTTGGTGTTGATTCAGAATCAACGAATGGATTAGACGCAAACGCAGCTTTCAATGGCGATACTTTAATGTTAATCACATTTAATCCTAAAACACTAAATGCTACAATGTTATCTCTTCCAAGAGATACCTACGTCCCAATCTACAACAGTAGTAATCGCAACATTGGTTACAACAAAATTAATTCATCCGCAGCTTATGGAACAGCCAGTACAGTAAATACTATTGAAAATCTAACCGGTATTGAAATTGATTATTTTGTCAAAGTAAACTTCCAAGGTGTAATTGACCTAGTCAATGCCTTAGGTGGCATCGACGTTGATGTTGAACAACCAGACTATGATTACTATGTATCTCAATATGGCGAAGGAAGACTTTGTGAAAGTAACTCACTTCGTGATACTACTAACTTAGTTTGTATGAATACAGGATTCCAACACTTAAATGGCGAACAAGCCCTAGCATATGCTCGTAACCGATATGGCTTCTTAGAAGGAGACATTGCCAGAAATCGTCATCAACAACAAGTTATCGAAGCCATTGCTAAAAAATTAGTTCAAACATCAAGTTTCAGTGATTTTGAAAACTTACTAGATACAATCAGTAATAATATAGCAACCAACATGAAAACATCGCAAATTCTATCTTTCTATCAATCTATAAAAGGAATGCTTTCAAGAGCACTAAATGGTGAAGAATTTATTTCTATTCAAAAACTACAATTAACTTACTTTACCTTTGATAATCAATATGGTTTAAGCTGCGTAGGTTACTATCAAGGAAGCCTAGACAAAGTAGTCGAAACCATGGAAGAAAATTTAGGACTAAAAGATATTAGTACAGTAAAAACCTTCAGCTATGATTATTCAGAAGACTATGAACAAACGAGTGATATCATTGGTAAAGGAATATATTCAGGAGGACAAGTTCCAGATCAAAGTATTTATGGAAATAACAGCAATGATAACAATGATGATGAGAATACAGACGAACCAACTGATCCAATAGAACAAGATCCAAATGAAGATAATAATGAAGACCAAAACAACAACGAAGAAAACAACGAAGATGACAATAACAATAATGAATACGACAATAATGATAATAATACTTCTCCAGAAGAACCAGGAAATAATCCAGACGAACCACAAATACCTGGTACACCTACAGATCCAGACACTGGAGATGACAACAATGAAGATCAAAGCACAGATGAACCGACCACACCAACTGATCCAACAACCCCACCAACAGATGATACTTCAGAAGAAGGTAATGAAACTCAAGAATAGCAATTTGCTATTCTTTTTTTTAGAAATAAAATATACTATCAGAACAAAAAGGAACTCATAGAAAATAAATCTTCTATTCTTCCTTTGGAGTACCTCGCGGTACTCCTTTTCACTTTATCAACCACCCTGCACTGAAAGTCATACTATGCTAAAGCATACCGTGCTTCACAAAAATATCATCACTAATTTCTTTCTGATTTGCTATATATTCCTTGATAATATCTTGTGTTACAGTTCCTACACTCCTGCAAAAATATCCAGTCGCCCACATATGTTGTCCCCAATATTCTCTTCTTAGATGTGGAAATTCCTCTTGTAACTTTTTAGAGCTTCTTCCTTTCAAATATTGCATAACTTGTGCCATAGATAATGTTGCCGGTATGGCTAACAATAGATGTACATGATTAGATTGAATATTTCCTTTTATGATTGTTATATTTTTTGCACTGCATCCTTGCATTAGCAATATCTTTAATCTCTGGGCTACTTTTCCAACTAGTATTCTTTTGCAATATTTCGTTAGCCATACCACATGTACTTGCAAATCATACTGCGTGTGGGCTCCTTTTTGCATGTGAATCACACCTTTTGATTTGCTATTCTATTACTTTTCTCTTTTTTTGGCAAGTAGTCCTAAAGGATTTATGTGGCTAAAGCCAATGGATATACTCCCCCAGTGCCTAGCAAATTATAAAAAAACAACATACATACCATATGTTGACTTTTATACATAATTTTTCTGAGTATTATAAGTTAATCTTAAATTATCTGAAAGAGTAACCATAAATTCTGAATTCGTTGGTTTAGCGCGATCATAATCAATACTATGTCCAAAAATTTTATTCATTAAATCATAATCTGCACGATTCCAACTAATCTCTATCGCATGTCGAATAGCTCTTTCTACTCTTGAAGGCGTTGTATTGTACCGAAGAGCAATCTCAGGATAAACCTCCTTAGTAATACCACCAATTAACCCAGTAGATTGATAAAGCATCAAAATACCTTCTCTTAAATATTGATAACCCTTAATTTGGGATGGAACACCAAGTTCATGAAGCAACTCTGAAACTTTTAATTGAATATCTAAATTAACTTCCTTGTCGGCACACAAATCATTTTTTGCCTCAATTACAATATCGAGCACCCGAGCTTCAACTGCTTTTAAATCACAAGGCTTTAGCATAAAATAATCTACATCAAACTGATTAGCCATTCGAATTGTATAATCCTTACCATAACTAGATAAAACCAAAACATGTTTCTTTAAACCTAAAGACCGCATCTCCTCTAACAAAGAAATCCCATCTTTACCAGGAAGTATAAGATCCATAATTACAATATCAATCTGCTGCCCATAATTTTGTAAATACCGAATAACCTCATTGCCATCAGAAATAACCTTGGCAACATGAATTTGAATGTTGTTACGAAAGTACTCCTCTACACCGTTCGTAAATTCCTTACTGTCATCTACTACTAATGCGTTAATTTTTTTCATTTTCTTTTCTCCTTCGTTTTGTACCCCTACAACACCACGCACATTAATCGTATCAAATAATTCGTCGAATGAAAAGAAAAGATATTGTCTAGTTGTGTCTACAAATGTCCAATTTTGTCGAAAAAGAAAAAAATGTTTAAATTTTAGACATTTTTAACTGTAAAATTCTCGACATTTTTCCAAAAGTTCTAAAACATTTTGAACATCATTAGCATACTTGCCAACAAGAACACCATCAATACCTTCCTGTTCTAAAAAAGCCAAAATACTTTCCTTCATAAGTCCACCACCATAAAGTAACGGAAAAGAAAAATGATAACTTTCTTGTAATTTATCCCTTAATTCCTTAAAAATCTGGGTAACCTCACCAACAGAAAGAGTCTTCTCGCCACCAATTAACCAACCGGGCTCATAAATAAAATGAATTTGTTCATAATATCTTGGATTAATATCCTTTAAAATACCTTGAATTTGATTAAACAACACATCACTAGTATACTGATAATAAAACTCATCTAAAGAATTCGTAAGCAATACAAAAGCTTTCATGCGTTGCTCTAAAACCTCCATCATCTTTTCACGTTTAACCTCTAAAGACTCCTGTAACTCATAATGACCAACTAAAGACGCTTTAACCCCTAAACTAGCTAAAGCTGAAGCAGAGACACTACCAGTATTTTTAGAAACTTCGGGCAAAGATACATTCTGAGCACACAAAGAATACCTTTTTGAATACATCACAGGTAAATAACAAGTAGCTGGACATAGAAAAAAGGAAAACGGAATATTTTCATTTTCCAAATTTTTTTTATAAGAAAGCATTTCTTTTAAAGAATGATTCATTTTTAAATTACATATCAAGAATTTCAATACTACTACCCTCTTCCTGAATAATATCTAAACAAACAAGAGTACCCTTAGCCAAATACTCTAACGTCGCACCACCACCACTAGAAATATACGTAACCATATCACCATAACCTAAACGATGAACACTAGAAGAAGCATCTCCACCGCCAACAACAACCGTTGCAGATGAATTAGCCAAAGCTTTTAAAATCTCTTTTGTCCCATTAGCAAAACGCATATCCTCATACAATCCTACAGTCCCATTCAAAAAAATAGTCTTACTATCCCGAATAACCTGAGAATACCTTTCCAATGTTTTTACCCCAATATCACAAATTATCTCATTATCATCAATCTTATCAATTCGCCGATATTGAACATAATCCTTATCATAAGTACTTCCGACAATCGCGTCCAAAGGAACTAAAAACTTTTCTTTATTCTTTAAAAGCAACTCTTGAACTTTTTTAATAATAACAGGATTATCAGAAGCAATAGAATTCCCAATCTTAAACCCTAAAGCTTTCAAACAAGTATTTGCAATCCCCCCACCACACAAAACATGCGTACACTTAGGTAACAATGCTTCAATTAGAGTAATCTTATCATCCATCTTAGCCCCACCCATAACTAACGTAAAAGGCATTTCAGGATGCATAATATACTTATCTAATGCATTAACCTCCTCCTGTACTAAAAAGCCAATACAACTAGGTAAATACATAGCTATTCCATAAGTCGAAGCATGCCGTCTATGCATCGTTGCAAAAGCATCATTAACAAAAACATCCCCCAATGAAGCCCAAAACATAGCCAACTGAGCATCACACTTACTCTCTAACTTATTAGGCAAATCCATAAAACGAGTATTTTCTAACATTAATATCTCACCAGGCTGCATAACCTGAACTCTCTTTATAACATCATCTCCAAAATTAACTTTAGAAAAATACACTTCATGATTCAATATTTGTTTCAAACGTTCAGCAACAATACTCAAAGAATAAACCTGTTTATCATAATTATTTCTTATTTTCCCAAAATGACTCAATAAAATAATCTTACAATTTTCCTTAAGTAAATACCGAATTGTCTTTATAGAAGCCCTTATCTTTGAATCATCTAAAATCACTCCATCAGAAAAAGGGACATTATAATCAACCCTTAAAATAACTCGTTTATCTCGAACATTCATATTTTGTATACATAATTTCATAATTGATCTCTCACATTCTAAAATTATTATATCCAAAAAAAAAGAAATTAGCAATTTACAATACATGAAATATTTTAATTTCTTCTTTTATTAAATAAGTATCTAGTCGCATAATTGTAAAATCATTGGAATCGCGATTCACGCGTTTCAAGCACATCAATGTTTTTTTGCATTCTCAATATTTTTTTCAATGATTAAAAAGTACTCTTTATCAAAAGTTATTTTTAATGAAAAAAGCAACTTTTCTAATCATTTCCATGAGTCTCTTACCCTAATGTAAAAAAATGTTTTCAAGCAATAAAAGGTTTTAACTAGTTTTTGTAAAAAAACGTTTAATATTGATTTTTCATTCCCCATAATATAAGTACCTATTTTTATCAAAAAAAGAAATATTTTGTTCAAAAAATCTTTTTACTGTCTGCATCATCCTATTTCATTATCTTAAAGTTTTCAACATGATATTAAAGATAAATCAACTAAAGTACCAAATATACATTTACATAAACAAAAAATCGTTTGCAGTTGTTTGCAGTTGTTTGCAGTTGTTTACAGTTGTTTACAAGATAATAACAGTTAATATCAACTTTTTATTTTTTTGCTATCCAACTCGGCTTATTGTTTGTACCCTTATTATAAATTAAATTACGTTCCCTTAAAAAAGTAATTATATATCTAGTCTTATTATTTAATTCTTTTTGATCAGTTGTGTTAAAAAAAGGATACATGTAATTATTTATGTCTTGTCGACTCACGCCATTATTACTTCTTATAAATTCCAGAAGTTTAATTTTTATTTCATCCATTTCTTCAGTTTGTTCCGAATCCATTTCTTTAATTGTTTCAACTAACGGTACTCTAACAGTGAATATTTCATCATCCTTAAAACTAGGAATCCCTCCACTATAGATTTTATTGTATTTGGTTATAGTTTTTATTCCTGAACCCAACTCTTCAGCCAATCCTATTTCTTTAAAAAAATTAGCAATTTTAGGATTCTTAGGATAAGGAGAATAATTATTAAGATCTATGTATCCAATACTCCTAGGACGATTTGCGTTTTCAGTCACCATTGATTCTTTTGTTATTATTAATCTTGCTGGAATTGGATTAGAATATTCCCTATGTATCAAAAGATTAACACACAATTCACGAGCTATTACATCTCTTATATTAATTCTTTGATTCCCATCAATATAAAACTTTTCATTCAAATGTTTTTTAACAAAATTGACTAATCGTTCATAACTTTCTATTAAATTAGTTCTAATATCATCTCTGTCATCATACCTATCAATATTATCAACTTTTAATATAGCATCTGTTTTATAATAAGAAAGAACTGATGCTATTACATCATCCTTTCCAAGTAACAATAAGCAGGCTAGATTAAATCCTTCTTCACCTGTTTGAAAATTTTTTTCATAAAGAGACGCACTTCTTAACATTTCCAAGTCGTTCATTTTTGACCATGGATGATTAGCAACTCTATTAGCAGCCATATTTCTAGCTTTATCAATCAAATCTTTTCTTAAATCATTAATTGTTGCGAATGGATATATCTTGTTTTCTATATAAGTACTACTTTTTCTTATATATAATTGGGAAATTAGTGAAGTGTTTCCAGTTATTTCAAAATCTCCATCTTCATTTCTATCAAAGATTTTATTGGCAGTTTTATGAACATCTGAACTTTCATAAACGTAAATATATAAAAGCTCCTTTTCTTCATACAAATATTCTTTTATTTCAAGGTGAACAGTTGGACTTATTTTTTCACTGTTATTACACAAATTTACAAAATCACTTTTCATTTTTTTTACATAATCTCTATATATCCCACTTACGGTTCCGTCATCCTGTACCCCCAAAAATATGTGTCCACCATTACGATTTAACATTGAGCAAACTGTTTCAAATAAGTTTTCAGGTAATTTTCTCTTTGCTGTTTTAAATTCCACAGTTGAACACTCTCCATTTTTAATTAAATTTAAAAGATTTACTGGAATTTGATTTATCATACTGTTTCCTCCTCATACACAATTATATCACACAAAAATCACAATACATTTTTATAAATAAAGAAATCTTGTACATCCAAAAGTTTTATGAATCAATATCTCTTGCTCATATGTTGGATACACCCTAAATTGATAAGCTCTAGTGATTTTCATAGTGCAACTCCCCTTGATGAATCAAATCATATAGCACAAACGTATGTTTGTCAAGACTGAATTTTGCGAAACATCACAGTAGTCTCTTATTAAGTAAAAGGAAACCAATTAAACAGTTTCCTCTATATTTTGTTCAAACAATCTCTTTGCTGTCCGCATCATCTGAGCTGTATAACCCATTTCATTATCATACCATGCCACAACTTTAACCAATTGTTTCTCATCCGTTTCTAATACAGTCGTCAAAGATAAATCAACTAATGCTCCTACTTTTTCACCAATAACATCACTAGAAACAACAGGATCCGTCGTAGTCTCTAAACAATCAGACTTACTTTCTTCAAAAGCTTGATTAATCTCTTCTACACTAGTAGTGCTTCCAAGCTCAACCGTTAAATCAATCATCGAGCCATCTGTCACTGGAACCCGATAAGCACCACCACTTAACTTTCCTTCTAAATGAGGAATAACCTTACCAATGGCTGTT
The DNA here is from genome assembly GCA_944355355.1 of uncultured Bacilli bacterium. Lineage (GTDB taxonomy): Bacteria > Bacillota_I > Bacilli_A > RF39 > UBA660 > Ventrenecus. Next base: position 7,799 of record CALVQE010000003.1, on the reverse strand, counting down.
GCAGCCCCTGTACTAGAAGGAATAATATTGGCTGCACAAGCTCTACCTCTTCTTGACCGATACCCTTTTTTATGGGCAATATCCAAAGTAGCTTGATCATTAGTATAAGCATGAATAGTACTCATAAATCCTCGTACAACCCCAAACTTTTTATCCAAAACATGCAACACTGGAGCCAAACAATTTGTCGTACAACTTGCTGCCGAAACAATCTGTTCATTACCATCTAGAATATCATCATTTACTCCATAAACAATAGTTTTCATATCTCCCTTACCTGGTGCCGAAATCAATACCTTCCCAGCACCAGCCTCAATATGTTGATAAGCATCTTCATACTTTGTAAAAAGTCCCGTACACTCTAAAACTAAATCAACTCCCAAAACCTTCCAAGGTAATTGTCTTGGATCTTTTTCAGAAAACACCGGAATCTTCTTTACATTATTAATCACCAAATAATTGCCTTCACTACGAATCTCATCTTTATGAAAACTACGATGCGTCGTATCATAACGAAGTAAATAACTAAGATCTTCTGCTCCAGTCAAATCATTAATTGCCACAACATCAAAATCTACACCTGTAATCATCTCACGAAAAGCAAGCCTTCCAATTCTTCCAAATCCATTAATAGCTACCCTTATCATCTTATCTCCTCCTTATTCTTTTAGGACACCCTAAAGTATTTACTTTATAATTTTTCCTCAATTTTTAGTTGAACTTAAACTTTCATTTACCAAATCACTAGTCTCATCACAATTCAAAATTTCAAAAAAAATACTTGCCGAATTAACCTGCTCTTGCAAAAACAAATCAGCTAAAAATTCCTCTCTTTTTAAAAATGTAATCCAAAAAATGAAATTCATCAGCAAGCTTTACATAAGAAATTCCTTTACGAATACAATACAATTCCAAAAAATCTAAAGTTGAAGCCAAATCATCCACAACAAATTTAAAAATCTTCATACATCATCACCAATCTGGTTATACCATGACTACCCAATAAATTCGCGTAAAATCGAATCATTAGGTACAAATTCACTTGGAATAGTAAAAAACATTTGCAAATAATTAATCAACCTTCTTGACTCATTATAATACGGACTATCAATTCCCACCGAATACAAAAGAGGATTAGCATAAACCTTTAAAACCCCAATCTCATAAGCCAAAGCCGTATTAATGATCACATCAGCCTGATAAACATAAGGAAATATGTATTTCTCTTCCCCAGATCTTACAACTTGCCATTCCCGAATCGTATCTGAAACAGTCTTTCCTCTCGTCCGATTATCCCTTACAATCCTTCTTATAAGCCTCAAATCAAGCGTTGATATATAATTATGACGATCAACATTTAAAGGTATAAATGGACTCAAATAAATCTTATACTTATACTTAGATTCAATATAAGGCATTAAATCATCATTTAAACAATGAAGCCCCTCAACAAGTAAAATACTATTTTCTTTTAACTGCATCTTTTTACCCTTAAAAACCTTTTTACCGCCTACAAAATCATATTCAGGAACCTCTATTTCTTCCCCTTCTAAAAGCTTATGCAAAGAATCATTAAACAACTCTAAATCAATAGCCTGTAAACACTCAAAATCAAATTCACCTTTATCGTTCTTAGGAGTATCTTCCCGATCAACAAAAAAATCATCAGTAGATAAACCAACAGGATCTAATCCCCGACTTCTAAGAAAAGCACTAAGCCGTTTCATTGTCGTCGTTTTTCCACTAGAAGAAGGTCCCGCAATCAACACAATCCGTACATCCCTAGAAGAAACAATCTGATTACAAACCTTAATAATATCTTCTTCAAATAAAATCTCATTACACTGAATAAAATCATAAATCTTAGACCCACTAACAAGTTGATTCATATCAGCCAAATAAGGAGCATTCATCTTTCGAAGCCATTTCTTTGTTTCCATAAAATTACTAACAATATTCTCATAATGAACATACTCCGGAACACTTTCCCCACTAACAACATTAGGACAAACAAGAACAATTCGATTTCTTCCTAAAAATACTAACTCATAACGATGAATAACACTTGTATCATAAGGCATCAAAGTATAAAAATAATTAAGCGTATCACGAAGTCGATACATAGTCACAACATCCTGATTAATAGATTGCAAATTAATGGCCTTTTCATTTTCTTCTTTCTCTTTCAAATATTGATAAGCATCCCGAATATCCAAATTATACTTAACAAAACGTAATTTTTGAGCAACATTTTTAGCCATTTGACCTTTAATCTTAGAAACATCCTCACTAGTCAAATTATGAGGCATCAAAACCTCACTCAAAATCCCCTTTGGAACACTATGTAAAAAAGAAACCTCACAATCAGGATACAACTCTTTAACCGACAAATAAAACAAAAACTTTAAACCACTCTGATAAATCTTATATCCAGCCAAACTTGTTACGTCTAAAAAATCAACAGAAGTGTCCTTTTTTATTTTCGTATCCAAAGAAATAACCTCATTGCCATCTTGAACCGCGATAGCTTCACTACAACCAAAAAACTGGCTCACATCATAATAAGTTGTATCCTTATCAAAAGTCCCAACTTGATCTTTATAAGTAATATTTACCTTTTGCATAGTATCATAAGCCTTCCTTTATTCTTTAACATTTTATCATAAATAACATTTTTTTTGAATAGTTTTTCCCAAAAATTACTAAGATAATATTAGGTGAACAAAATGAATATAATTCCAACTGTATTAGAAAAAACAAATAATCGTGAAGTGGCCTATGACTTATACTCTAGAATGCTCGAAGATCGTATTATCTTTTTAACAGGAGAAATCAATGATACAACAGCAAACATCATTATCAGCGAACTACTTTATCTAGATGCTAAAAGTCATGAAGATATCTATCTGTATATAAACAGCCCTGGAGGGGTTGTCACAAGTGGCCTCGCCATATATGACACCATGAACTATATTGAAAGTGATGTCAAAACCATTTGCACTGGCATCGCCGCATCCATGGCTGCCTTTATTCTTTCCAGTGGCACCAAAGGAAAAAGATGTGCCCTAAAAAATGCTGACGTCATGATCCATCAACCCCTAGGAGGTATGGAAGGACAAGCCTCAGACATGAAAATAGCCTGTGAACGAATCTTAAAAATAAAAGACAAGCTTAATCATATCCTCGCTAAAAACACAGGAAAATCCCTAAAACAAATCGAAAAAGACACAGACCGTGATAACTATCTATCCAGTGAAGAAGCCAAAAAATATGGACTAATAGATCAAATTCTATAGTCCATTTTTATTATAACTTATACAAATAACTCTTTCTTGATTTCATGAGTAAGAACACAACAATACCAATTCCTATAGGAATCAATATATAATAACTTGTATCCATTCCCGTTTGAGGGTTCTCTACCTCTCCATCCGAAGGATCATCACCATTATCCCCAGGATTTACTGGTACCTTACAAGCATCTAAAACAGTTGGATTCTTACTTAAAATCTCTTGAAACAAAGGATTATCTAAACCAACAATCTCCGTCGAATTAATCTCATCACCAGTTAATATATGCGTTCTAGTAACATAATACTCAATTTTTTCTTCCGTCAAACATTGATAAGACTCGGCTTTAGAATAACAAATTTCCTCATATTCCTCTTTCGTTACCTCATTAGAATCCATATCATAATACTTTCCATCCTTTTCCATACAAACCAAAGATCCACCCAAACAACTTTCCTCATAAGTTTCCTTATCAACAAGTTGTCCATCTTTATCATAATACTTATCCCCATCAATCATACAGTTAAAACAACTCTTACGATATTCAGCCTCACTCACAGCATTACCATCTTTATCAAAGAAATACCCATTCTTCTCTTCACAATAATACTTTTCAGTTGTACAAGCCTTTAAATACTCTGGATAACTAACTTCATTTCCATTATTATCATAATACTTTCCATCGATAATCTCACAAACAGGTTTCTCTACCTTAGTCGTCGAAAGCTCAATCGAACAATGATCCGAAGAAGTATTAGGCGAAACATTTAAATAAATCGTCACAACTAAATACTTACCAACAGTTAAAGCCTCATCTCTTTCCAAAGAAATATAATACTTTCCTTTTTCCGTTTCATCCTCTCTAATCGTCCCATTCCAACCAAGAGCAAGTTCATGACTACGATAACTATAATTAGAATCAGATAACTTTAAAGTAGCCTCATAAGTCGTAAAACTACCCTCAACAACCTGTAATCCTAAATAAATCTTTGTATTAGTTCCTTCATTCTTAATCGAAACACTATTACCATTCAAAGTAGTATTTGTAAGACCAGCATCACTAGCCCCAAAAATATACGCCATATTTGTTTGAGCATTAGACCAAACTGGCATACAGAAAAAACAACATAACAACACCAACAATATTTTTCTCATAACCATAACCTCCCATGTATGGTTATCTATTATAATTACAAAAGCACTAAAAGTAAACTACCTTTTTATATATTTTTATTTTAAAAAAAATATGGATCTTATCAAAACAATATCCATATATTAATACTCATCAGATTCTCGCAACGATATTATATTTAAGTCTAAAAAGATCAATGATATAAGAGATAACAAATAACAATACTTCCTATTTTTCAACATTTCTTCTTGCTTTCCAAATAACTTTAGCGAAGTTTTCGAAAAATCATCAAGATTATACTTATTTACACCCAACTCTAAAAATACTTTATGCATCATTACCACAGCTCTTAACAACATATATCTATTGATTCTGGATATATCATAAGCATGATCCTTAATATACTTTTTTAAATCATGATCTTTTAAAAACATCTTTCTATCATCATAACAAGATATTATATAAGACTCTAAACAAGGATAACTTAACAATAACAACCCGTTCATATCACCATGTTTATTATCATTAGAACTACCCAATATTTCTATTAGCTCTTTTACAATCTCTTTTGGATTAGAATTAACATCTCTATCCCAAATAAAATACACATTAATATTCTTAATATCAATTCCATATTCCACATATAGTTTTATATATAATTCATTAAGATAATCTTTATCCTTTTTTATTGAAGACAAATTAGAATTCTTTGCATTTATTACAATTACCCTTGAATTCTCATTGCCACTCATTACAAATTCATCATAATTCCTAAAATTACACTGATTTCTACTTTTTTCAATATAATTATAATGAAGTACATTTCTAAAAATTTGTTTTAACAATTCAAACTCATCAGAAGCTCCTTCAACTATAATTAATATAGTTCCAATATTTCTTTTTAAATTAATCTTTAAAGATTTTATTGTATCGAGGCAATCCATTGAAAACTCCATTTAAATACATCTTTTCAGTATTTTGAGATTCACGTGGCATCTCATCAGAAAATCTTTTAATTTGCGACCCCTTTTTTGCATCGAAATACACAGAGTAAATTTGATCAGGTCTTAGCAAACTATTATTTAAAATATTTGTAGAATGAGAAGTAAAAAAGAGCTGAGAATCCTTAGCATAATGAAAAAAATATTTAAGAATACATTCTTCTAACTCATTATGAAAGCCACTACTAAACTCATCTATAATAATCATACACTCATTATTAATAGCATGAAGAAATGACGGTAATAATGCCATAAGTGTTTGATTGCCTGTAGATTCAAACATTTCTGGCACATAAATACCCGTTCCTAATTTGTTAAAAGAAATAAATTTAATATTATCATTTGATTTAACCGAAAACCTATGATTTGGATCGCTGGTTTCTGTTCCATATTCAATTTCTTGATTATAATTAATTTTCTCTAAAAACTTATTAATATCGTTCACTCCATTATTATTTAAATATTCATAAATCAACAAATTTTTTCCTGAGTAAGATACAACTTGCCTATCGTAACAATTAATATAAACAGACCTTTTCAAATAATCAAACCAATCATTTAATACAGCATTTTCATAAAAATTAGTATCAAAATAAATTCTACGCAAAAAAAGTAATTTACTAGAAATATCCTTAAATGTTTTCTCACCATTTAGCAAAAGCTTTGCCATATTACCTAGTCTTTCTAATATTATTTTCTTGTCCATAATAAGCTTTTCCGAAACAATTTCATTAAGTCCCAATTCAATAGAATATATTATTTCAACATCTCTCTGAATAAATGTATATTCTAATTTATATGTGTCTTTATCAGTATAAAAACTTTTATTCATCATAAAATCAACATCGGTATTTGCAAACAATAAATCAAGCAAAAAAGTAATACTTTTTAAAATCTTAGTTTTTCCAGAAGCATTCTCTCCAACAAACAAGCACCCCTTAAGCAATCTATTGCTTCCAACATTTTCGCTCTCCAAAAATTTATAGTTTGTAGCAGAAAAATCTATTTCAGTTGGTTTTATGAAGGTAGCATAGTTATCTACTTCTATTTTTTTTAGCATAATATCGCCTCTCTTAATAATATTATATTCGAAATGCAAATAAATTACCACACCAAATTGATAAAATGTATTTTTTTTACACTACAATCTTTTTTTATGTTCTTCAACTAATTTTCTCATCTTAATAAAATGATGATTAATTCCACTCTTACCAATCCGGTAATCCGTCTCCATACTAATAATAGAACTAAGTTCTTGATAAGAACTCTCAGGATACTTTAAACGATATTCCAAAACCATTTTAGTCTTTTCATCCAAAAGCCCCATTAAATCATGTTCCTTAATATAATGAATATCTTCAATCTGTTTCATCCCTGTAAAAGTAGTCTTCTCTTGATTAGCAATCTCACAATTATTAAGCCGATTTACCATATTCTTATGATCTCTATATATCCTTATATCCTCAAAATAAAACAAACTTGACGTTGCCTGAAACATTCGTATCATATCACTAATCTCTTCAGCACTCTTTAAATAAACCATATACTTATTACTACGCTCGATCATTTTACTATCAAACTTCATTTCATGTAGTAAATCATTAACAAAACAAGCGTCATCTTCTAAATTAAAAACATACTCCAAATGATACCCCCCAGTAGCCGGATCATTAATCGAACCACACACCAAAAAACATCCCTTAACAAACGCAATCATTTCCTCAGGCGTATCCAAATACTCCCTTTTCATTGGTTTATCCACATTAAGTCGTTTCATAATTCCCACAGAACTAACTTCCAAAATGTAAATCTGTTTAGCACGTAACCTCTTTTGATTACGCACAACAATATGAGGAGAAACATTAAAAATACTCTTAATATCCTTAAATACACGCCTAGCCACACTACCATTCTCAAAAGTCATTACTATTTTACCATCTACAACATGTGCATCATAACGAATAATCGCACTAAGCTCACTGAACTGTTCCACCCGATTAATATCATTAGCACAAATCTCTTCTTTAAGTTTAGTTGCAAAAGTCATTTCTCATCACCTATCCAAGATTATACCACTTAACCCTATGTAATTTGAGAAAAGTTTTTACAAAGACCATAAGTATTTAACAGTATTTAATAGTATTTAATAGTATTTAACAGTATTTAACAGTATTTAATAGTATTTAATAGTATTTAACAGTATTTAACAGTATTTAATAGTATTTAATAGTATTTAACAGTATTTAATAGTATTTAATAGTATTTAATAGTATTTAATAGTATTTAATAGTATTTAACAGTATTTAATAGTATTTAACAGTATTTAATAGTATTTAACAGTATTTAATAGTATTTAACAGTATTTAATAGTATTT
>CALVQE010000002.1 GCA_944355355.1 uncultured Bacilli bacterium | reverse complement strand
GAATGAAGTAGAAAAAATAGTAGTCGATAAATTATTATCATAACTACTATTTTACCTACAAAAATTTTTTACACCCCGTAGGTTATACTTTCTTGTTATATAAAAGGAAGGCTGTCAAATTCATGTTTAATTTAACGGATTTGCCATTTCAAAATGTCTTCTTTTTTCACACCATTTAAATAATCTTTGACAGACATGATACGTTTACCAAAAGGTTTTATCTTAGTTAAGTATATTGTTCCATCTAAAACGTCTATACCAATTGCATCTTTTCGCAATTCCCGAACAGTGCTGGGCGTTATGTTGTTTTTTTCTTCGAAATAAGCTTCGAGGATTTTATATTCTTCGTCATTCACAAGGATATTTGCCATAGGCCAAGGATTTAAACCACGAATTTTATTGATAATATTTTTTCCTGTATCCTTTAAATCTAAGTGCTCTTCTTCTCTTTTTATATTGTAAGCAAAAGTCACTTTGCTTTCATCTTGTTTCGTTCGCAGATTTGTGCCTTCAATAATACTTGGCAAGGTTTCGATGAGTAATTTAGCACCCATTTGTGATAGGATTTCATGTAAAGTTCCTACATTATCTTCTTTGGTTATTTGATATTCTACTTGGCTAACAATATCTCCAGCATCCATTTTCTTTTCCATATACATGATTGTGACCCCTGTTTTCTCATCGCCATTAATCAGGCAGTGATGAATTGGTGCCCCACCACGGTATTTTGGAAGCAGTGAAGCATGGACGTTAAAAGCACCGATTCTAGGAAGTTGCAATACCTCTTCTGGAATAATTTGGCCGTAAGCACAGGTAATTAATAAATCTGGTTTTGCGGATCTTACTTGTTCGTAATCTTCTTTAATTTTTTCAGGTTGAAATACCGGAATATTATGTTTTATGGCCATTTCCTTAATTGGTGTTGGTTTTATCTCATGCTTTCTTCCAACCATACGATCTGGTTGACTTACGACTAACACGACGTTAGTGTGTTCAATTAATTTTTCTAAAACAGGGACGGCAAAGTCTGGTGTCCCCATAAATACAACGCGAATATTTTTCATTTCTCCTCCTTAATAAGGTTATTATAACAAAGAAAAAGAAAAAAAGCACCTAGGCTTTATTTTCTTAATGTTAAATTTTGACTTGATTCTAATGAATAATTCATATTATTGAAATATTCATCTAATAAACGAGTTAATTCCTTGGTGCTGTATTCTTCTTTTATTTCTTCTGGAGGTAAAAACTGTGTAAAATCAGTTATTCGACCATAATCAGCAGTTGTTTGTTCATCATATAAGTAATTTTGATCTAAATCAATATAGTTTAAAGTAAATGTTTGGGTTTGATAGTCTAACCACGTTTCCATAGTAAAGCGTTGGTTTTCTTCGCTCGACAAAATATACATTTCTCTGATTTCTGCTTTAGAACGGTTGTTACTTGAAGACGAAATCGTGTGACCATATTCATCATAATAATATGTCCATTTAAATTTTGCGTGTTCTTTGTAAACAAAAAAGTAATCACGTTCTTCTTCAGGACTTTTATCTGGAACTGTTGTAATAAGCCATAGTGACTCTGGATCCCATACTTCTAAATCTTTGGCAGCATCCCCTACTTGAGAACCGATTTCATTAATTTTTTCATCAATCTGTTCAAAATAATATAGGATTCCTTTTTCTTCTTTCTCGGTGTTTTTAGATGATGCGGCAACAACTAAAGGATTCGATAATGATAATGTTCCAAGAAGTGCATAGGTTCCAATTCGTTTGATTAGTTTGTATTTTGGCATTTTCTTTGCCCCTTTCTTTTGTCAATTTTATCGTAGCAAAATTAACTTAAAAAATCAATATCTAGCGCGATCTTGCTGTTAAGTAGACACATTTCATCTAATTCTTTTAAGGCACTTATTAATTTTTCATCTGATTTATATTTAATCAGTATTTCAAAGTGATACACTTTGTTTACTAAAAACATATTCGCGGTAGTTGGGCCTAGAAGAAGACTTGTTTTGTCTAACTTTGTTTCTAAGAATTCTTTTGCTTTGCGTGCTTCTTTTACCGCTTCTTCGTAGTCTTTAGAACGAATTGTCAGATTACACAAGTAATAAAATGGTGGATATTTTAAAGTCTTACGAATGTTTAATTCATATTTGCAAAATTTTTGATAGTTTTGTTCTTTGACACACTGCATAATAAAATTATCCGGATAAAAAGTTTGAATGATTACTTCGCCAGTTGTATCCTTTCTTCCGGCCCTACCACTTGCTTGACAAAGTAAACTGAATGTCCGTTCGTTACTGCGATAATCGGGAATGTTTAATGAAGCATCGGCATTTAAAATTCCGACTAACGAAACATGAGGAAAGTCTAACCCTTTACTTACCATTTGAGTACCAAGCAAAATATCATATTTATGATCATAAAAATCGGTAATAATTTTTTCGTGCATTCCTTTGGTTGTTGTACTATCGCGGTCCATACGAATAATCCGGGCAGTCGGAAAAACATTTCCTAAATATTCTTCTAATTTTTCTGTACCTAAGCCTAAGTAATTTAAGGCATCTTCATGACAGTTTGGACATCTATCGTCTTTATATTTGGTATAACCACAGTAATGACAACGAAGCTGGTTTGATGATTTATGATAAGTTAAGGAAATATCACAGTGAGGACAACGATAAGTATAGCCACAGTTACTACAAGTAATCGTTGTTGAATGACCTCGACGATTTAGTAGTAGCATGACTTGTTCATTCTTATTTAATTTTTCAATGATTTTACATTCTAGTTCACGGCTTAAAATTGGATGACGATTTTGAACTTCTAAAGCCATATCGACAATTAAAATGTTTGGAAGCTTTTTTTGGTTGGCTCTTTCTAATAAAGGTACATATTGATATACACCTTTAATTGCCCTAGCCATGGAACTTAATGATGGTGTAGCACTGCCTAAAATTACAGGACAGTGATGAGTTTCAGCTCTTTTTTTAGCAATATCTAGGGCATGATATCTTGGATTATTTTCTTGTTTATAGGATTCAGAATGTTCTTCATCCATGATAATAATTCCAATGTTTTTTAAAGGAGCAAAAACAGCACTTCGAGCCCCGATGACTATAGAGACTTCTTCTCTTAATATTTTGCGCCATTCATCGTATCTTTCAGCATCGGATAGTCCCGAATGTAAAACGGCAATGTTATTGCCGAAACGTTTATGAAAACGTTCAGTTAATTGACTTGTCAAACTAATTTCAGGTACTAAGACTAAAGCTGTTTTGCCCAAATTTAAAACATCTTCAATAAGTTGTAAATAAACTTCAGTTTTACCAGAACCAGTAACTCCATGAAGGAGAAAGACTTTTTCGGTATTTAGCTCTTCTTTTATTTTTTGATACGCTTTTTCTTGAGCCGGAGTAAAGATCTTTTTGGCTTCTTTTTCTACTTCTTTTAATTGGTAACGATATACTTCTTCTTCTAATTGCTCAATATACTCTTTTTTTAACATCGTCTTTACGGCGGAAGCACTAATTTTATTAGCTTCCTTTTTTAAGACTAAGTCTTCTTGTTGAAATAATTCCAAAATTCTTTTTTGACTATCATTGGTCAGTTTGGCATATATTTCTTCATAACCCATGGCCAACTTTAAGTAACTCACCATTTTTTTGCTTAAGGTTACACTTTTTTTAGCTTTTAAGGCTTTTGGAAGCATTGCTCCATAGCAAGCACTTAAACTCGCTAGAGTTTTTTCTTGAACAAACGTGCCTAGAGTCATCATTTCTACATTTAAAACGGGTTCTTCATCAATTACTTCTAAGATTTCTTTAGTCTCAATATCACTTTGATCTTTTCTATTTAAAATATATCCTTCTAAAGTCATTTTGCCAAAAGGTACCACAACACGTTTGCCTACCTCAACATCAGCTTCTAAAGACTTAGGTACTTTATAAGTAAAGGTTTTGTCGACATGTTTATTTTTTATTTCTACTAAGACATCTACATACATATTCATCACATAAACAATTGTATCATTAATAGGCCAAAGAAAAAAGAAGAATTTTTCTTCTTAGTTTTGTCTAATACAAAAATCGCTTTGTTAAAGTATTTAATAGTTTTTTAAACTCTATTTTGAAAAACGTTTCACAACACCATTTTTAACTAGAAAGACATTTTTTGAAATAGCCATCAAAGGTTTATCATTTTGAGAATCGGTATAGAAATTCTCTATTTTTTGGTTCGCATAATATTTATGATAAGCCTTTACTTTGTTTTCGTGAAAATTTAAGAATAGTATTCTTCCTTTTTCTAAATCAGTTTGGGTTGAAAGAATATGGTCTGTGGGGATAATATCTCTTATTTCATTTATCAAAAAATCTGGACAGGTTGTAATGATCACATCAGCTTCATGAATCATTTTTAGCATGTGAGGATAAAGGCGATCAATATTTTCTTCCCAAAAGCCTTGCACGCATTCTAAAATAAAATCTTTGTTTGTTAAGAATTGTTTGGCATATTTATCTAATTTTTTTTGATAGGTTTTGGCATCCATCCGGGCAACTTTATAAGTAAAAAGCAACCATAAAAAAGCAGGAAGATAACGAATCAAACTTTTCTTCCTTTTTACAACGTATAAAGCAAAGTCAAAGGTACTTTCTCCTTTGTAGATTGTATTGTCAAAATCAAAGACTTTCACTAGCGTCTCATCCCTCTTTCTTCTTTTTGTTCATAGTAAAGCATTTCTTTTAATTGTTTTTGATAGACATATTTATCTTCGACTTCTTTTTGAAGGAAAGCTAAATGCTTAAAGAAATCACGATATTCTTTCATGTTTTTTTCATGGGCATATTTGTCTTTTAAGACATGTTTTGCACGTTCAATTTCACTTAAAACGATTTTGTAGTCTCCATCAGAGGCTGTTTCATCACAGACCATAGCCATTTTGAATAGGCGTCTTAAAACAACTTGGAATTGTTTTTTTAAAGCGATGCTTTTTAAGTCTTGATTGTAGATGTAAATTTCTTTTACTTCAATAAGATTTTGAGTAGGTTTAATAGAAATTCGCATCCGAAATCCTTCTTGGTCTTTTTTGGTCTCAACTTTTTTTCGTTTTCTTTTTTTTACTACTTTATATGGTTGCATAAAAACCTCCTACTTTAGCAAGTCTGCACGTCTTTTTTGGGTATTTTCAATTGCCTTTTGATGCCGCCACTCGGCAATCTTGGCATGACATCCCGACAGTAAAATGGGAGGAACATCCATACCTTTATAGCTTGCTGGTTTCGTATAGGTTGGATAATCTAATAAGTTTTCAGTGAATGAATCTTCTTTAGCTGAAGTACTTTTTATTACCCCAGGAATGAGTCTTGTAATGGCATCGGTGATGACCATACTAGGAAGTTCTCCCCCAGTTAAAACGTAGTCTCCGATCGATATTTCTTCATCGACAAAGGCACGAATCCGTTCATCAAAGCCTTCATAATGACCACAGACAAGGATAAGATGACTTTCTTTAGAAAGTGCCCGAGCTTTAGCTTGTTTAAAAGGTACTCCTTGAGGACACATTAAGATTACTTTCGTATTTTCTTTTTTATAATGCAAAATGGCTTCAATTAAGGGTTCAGGTCGTAAAACCATACCTCCTCCCCCACCGTATGGTGTATCATCTACTTGGCGATGAGGAAGTTTAGAAAACAAACGAAAATCAATAACGTTAATTTCAACTAATTTTTTTTCAAGTGCTCTTTTGATAATCGATTCTTGGAGGAATCCTTCAAACATTTTAGGAAATAATGTTAAGATATCAATTTTCATATGATCAAACCCTTTGCCTGTTTTACTAAAATTGTTTGGTCTTCAGCGATAATTTTCAGGATAAACTCTTTTCTGTACGGAATATAGAAAATACCATCGTTTTTGACCTTTAATAAAACTCCACCCTTATTATACACAATCTGGATAACTTTTCCAAGCAATTCTTCGCCTTCTTTTACTTTGAATCCTGGAAGTTCTTCTAATAAGACTTCATCTTCTTTTAAAGATAGATCTTCTTTTTGAATATATACTTTTTGATGACGAAGATTTTCCACGAAATTTATGTCTTCTAATCCTTCAAAGGAAACTAAATAATGATTTTGATGAAAACGAATAGAATGAATTTCGAAAGGAGACTCATGAATATAAAGCGTGAACCCTTTTGTTAAAACTTGTTTTTGTAAAGAAAAGTCTGTATAAAGTTTTAGTTCTCCTTTTAAGCCGTGAGTACTTGTTAGATAACCAAAATAGATCACGATAACCACTCTCTTCCATATTCATACATGATGATGCTACCACTTACGGAAGCGTTTAAGGATTCACAGGTTTTACTCATTGGAATATATATTGTCTGTGTTGCTAACTCGGCAGTGTCTGGACGAACACCACTTCCTTCGTTTCCGATAATAAAAGCGGAGTTTTTTGGAAAGACAATTTCTTTTAAATGTTTTCCAGTTTGAACATTGGTCGTATAAATCGTATAGCCTTTTTCTTGTAATTTTGGTAATGTGGCTTCTAAGTCACTACGAATAAGATTGACATAGAAATGCATTCCTTCGGTGCTACGGATGACTTTTGGATTGTAGTAATCAACGGTATCAAGACTGGCAATGATGGTTTCAATATTAAAGGCAACGGCACTGCGAATTAAAGTGCCAAGGTTGCCCGGATCCTGAAGACCATCTAAAATAAGCACTGCTCCTGTAATCTCTTGTTCTTTCTTTTTCTTGCAAACAGCGATGACACTAGGAGGGGTTACTTGACATGAGAGATACTTTAAAATTTCTTTGGTCACGAGGAAAGATGGAACTGTCTTATCTTCTACCGGTTCTAAGGAAAGAATTTCTAAAACAACATTAGCTTTTAGGGCTTCCTTAAGCAAATGATCTCCTTCAATAAGATATTGACCGGTTTCATCGCGATATTTTTTTTCTTTTAGTTTCACCCAATTTTTTACTCTTTCATTTTGTAGTGATGTAATCATTGTCTTAACCTCCTTCTTGCCTCTTTATAATGAGGATAAAATTCACTGACATGACGCCAAAAACGATCAGAATGATTGGCTTCATAAAAGTGACATAGTTCATGGATAATGACATAGTCTAGCAAATCTAAATCTTTTTTTAATAGTTCACTATTTAGGGTAATGGTGTTGTTTCCGCGGTTATTTACACCCCAGCGTGTTTTCATTGTTCTTATTTTTAAGGTGAAAAAAGGAATATTTGTAAAGCTCGGTAAAATACGTTCGAGTTCACTTTGGAAAATACGAAAACATTCTTTTTGATAAAACTTTTGTAATGTTTTTTCGTCTTTGGCATAAATATGTGTTCCATCAAAATAAGGGGTTTTACTCGTGCCATCTAAAACTGGAATATAGGGTTTTCCTAAATACCAAAAGTAGGCTTTTTTCTCTTCTTCTTGAGCTTTTAAAGTCAACATTTTTAAAATAGCTTTTTCATTATTTTCAATTAGTCTTTTAATATCTCTTTCTAATATAAGTCGATTGCAAGTCACTTTAATTGTGTGATCATCAACGGCTCGAATATAGACATTTTTATTTTGTTTTCGTTCGATTAAAACATCTATTGCTTTCTGATTTATAATTGCTTGCACATTACCACCCGTTTTATTGTAGCAAAAATGAAATCTTTAAACAAGATTTCATTTGATTATTTGCCTTCCATTTAATAGAAGAGCATATTTCACTTTTTCATTTACGGCATTTAATGTTGCAAGTTCGCCTTTTACTTTCTTTACCCCAATAAATTTCGTAGATAAAGCGTTAAGCATAGCTTCATAAGTCGAATCACTGATTCCAAATAAACTTGCATAGCTATAGTAACTTGGCCACGTTTTAGGGTTTGGAAGTTCTTTTAAAGAAAATTTTTGAAAATCTTGAAGGAATTTTTTTAAAGCGAGACAGTTTAAATATAATTCTTGGCCGTGTTTGGTCCGTTTGTGAATCATAAAACAGTAAATGCAAAATAGTAAAGTTAAAATAAAAGAACACCATGGTAGGATTGTATTCAGTTTAAAATAAACGCCAGCAAAAAGAACAAAGATCATGAGTAAAAGACAGAATATACTTGTAATAATAGGTAAGCCATTTTTTTCATAAAATTCTTGTCTGTCTGCCTCTTTTAGGATACATCTTGACCAATTGGTATAAAAGTTTGCAAAAGTACGTGAGCTTTTTTCGGCAGTTAAATATTTTTGGAAGGCATTTAGGGTCACCGTTTGATTTGAGCCTATTTTTTCAAAGAGAAAATCTAGTAATAGTTCTTCGGTATATGTAACGTTTTCTTTAGTGATTAAACTTAAACGATAATCTTCCCCTTCGAGTTTCGTTACTTTAATTTTTTTATCTTCGATAAGATGAATCAAAGTGGCACAGAATGCATCATAGGATACTTCGTTATTCATTAATACATCGATGAGTGGTAAAGACAAATTCACTTTGGAATTGCTATACTCTACCTTTTTTTTGGTTGATAAGGTGAAATGATAACGAAAGAAGACAAATAACCACCAACATCCTAGAAAAAAAAGATAGCCAATACAGAAGGATTGCACAATATTTAAGATAAGTGAGTTTCGTTCATAGGTTTCTTTTTCTGTTTGAAAACGTTCTTCTTCTAAGGCAATAATCTCATCATAGTTTGCTTGATTGGTTTGTTTTGTTTCAGCGATTTCTGTAAGAGCTGTACTAGAAAAAAGCACTCGTATGGATATGTCTGTATTTGATGATACTTTGGTAAATGAAGCTTCTAAGCTGTTTTTGGAAGTCGGTTTTATATTGCCTGTGATATCTCCATGGATAAAGTAATGGGTAAGCTCATCTATATTGCTTGGCAAGTGCACGTTCACCATATATTTGGTAATAGGTTCTTCAAAATTGTTACGTAAGAATGGCCAGTAAATCTCGGCTGTATCTGTATGTAAAACAACGACGTCTGTGATGGTATAGGTTAATAAGAAGGCTACTCGTTCGTTTTGACTATTATAATACATGGTAATTGTCTTGCCGTCTTGAATACTTGATTCGACATATTCAAAAGGAAGGGCATCTTCTTTATAATATGTTCTTTTAAGTAAGGTAAATTCTTGTTCCATTAGGCTGTAGTCTATTTCTTCTTTATCTAGTTTTAAGTAAGAGGCTGTCACATCTTTAAGGCCTGTGCCATTATAAATAGCATCTTCATATATTTTAGGGGGCTCGTGACTTTCTAGGCGGCTATCCTTATAAGTTAAAGATCTTTGAAAGTTTGTAAAGTTACCATCCACAACGATCAATTCTTTTACTTCCATATCTCCGTTTTCTTTAATACTCGCGTCAACAAGCATAGCTTCAATATCATAAGAGGCTGCTTGGGCAGTAATAGTAAAAAGAAAAAGACTGCATGTCAGATAAATTATTTTCAAAAGCTTTTTCATCCTTTGATCACCTCAATTACGGGATAAATAAAGGCTGCCGTATTTGAGGCAACGGCTTGCACTTGATTTGATGTGTTGTAAATATTGATTTGGTTACCACTTGGAGCATTTAATAAATGAAAAGGTTTGGATAATGAGGAAGCAAAGGTTGCCCCTGAAGTTATTTCACTACTCAAGAGGGTTCGGACATAAATATTTTCTTGGCCAGATTGAGGATAATTAAAGAAACCGTCTGAGAAAGTGAAGGCTTGTAATTTATTTTTACTTAATACTCTTTGTAATCCCTGATGATAGGTAAACCAGTAATCTAGGACCGTACTGACAATGGTTCTTCCATAACCAATTGTATCTGCTTCTACTTGACTAGCTGTTGGGCGCCACGCAGGTCTTCGATAAAGGTTCGTGTTTCCTGAGTATAAATAACAAAATTCTTGACCAGCATAATAGTTTCTGCAAGCTCTAACCATACAAGAAGTTGTATTACAAGTGCCATAAAACTCCGAATTTGAAGATTCACGATTAAGTCCCATGACAATTTCGGTTTGGGTTAGACTGCGATTTAAAATAAGTAATACGTTCGGTCCTTTGTCCTCCACTACTCGCCATGTTTCGTTAGCAAAGTTAACGAGTTCATTAACGGTATAGGTTCTATCTTCTAAGGAATCAACGACAAACCCACTTTGTTCATTCATTTCGTTTCTTATATCTTCTTGGATAGCTCTGACTAAGATACGATTTTCAACACTCTTAGCTAAAATTGCGGCCATAAGTAAGCCAAAGACTAGAAAAAACGAATAGATTAATGATGTGGCAATAAAACCATTTTTCTTACGCATACGTCCACCCCTTACTCTCTATTTGTTATTATATCAGATATTTTATAATAATGGTCCAAATATTCTCAAAATTTTTCCTAAAAAGATTTTTACTTTGCTTATTTTTTTTATTTCCTCAAAAGTGATGAGCTTTGAAGAGGCAATCATTTGATCATAATCTTCCTTAATTCTTTGGACTTCCTCACTTTTATATAAATACAAACCATCTTCATAATGAAGGTATAAACTACGGTAGTCTAAGTTTGAGGTGCCAAGAAAACATGAGCTATCATCACAAATCATTTCTTTTAAATGCGTGAATCCTTTGGAATATTCATACAATTTGACATTGTGCGTCACTAGTTCCTTGTAATATGTTTTAGCTACGTAATTAATGAGTTTTTTGTCCGGAATTCCTGGTAAAATCAAACGGATGCGAACACCTCTTTTTGTCGCGTAAAACAAAGCATTTAAAAATTCGCCATCGACAATAAAATATGGTGTAACAATGTCAATGCTCTTCTTTGCTGTATATAGTAAATGAATGTAAGTCATCTTACTAATTGGCTCATTGTCACATGGATCATCCCCTAAAACAACAAGGTAGCCATCTTTCTTATGATTATTTGTAGCCGTTAAATAAGGTTCGTAAGCAATCTCTTTTTTTCTTTGAGAGAGATACCAAGATTCTAAAAAAAGAACGGTCAAACTATTTACGGCCGCGCCAGAGAACCGGAAAAGATTATCTTTCCAATAGCCGAATCTTTCCTTTTTGTTAATGTATTCACTTGCTAAATTCATTCCTCCTGTATAGCCATATTTTCCATCAATTACAATGATTTTACGGTGATCACGATTGTTATAATGGGTTGAAATCAAAGGAACAATTGGTGAGAAAATTAAACACTTAATCCCCTTCTCTTTTAATAGTTCCGGGTAGTTGCGAGGTAAAAGGGTAAAAGAACAAGTGCCATCATATAAAACACGGACTTCAACACCACTTTGAGCCTTTGAAATCAAAATATCTAAAATTTCTTGCCACATCTCATCATTAGCAATAATAAAGAATTCTAAAAAGATAAATTTTTTAGCCTCTTTTAGTTTGAAAAGCAAATCAGGATAAGCCTCTTCACCACAAGCAAAATATTTCATATCTTCGCCATAATAAACAGGGAAATGACCAACCTTATAAAGGTAATTGGCATGACTTATAAACGATTGGTCTTCTTCCGTTAATTTTTCAATAATTTCTCTGTTTTGGGGTAAATATTTATAATTTTCATTTTTACTTCGTTTTAATCTTTCTTGCATGGCTTTAACCGTCGGTTCAATCTTGCAAAAAAGAAAAAAGAAACCTCCAACAACAGGTAAAGACAAGACTAAAATAATCCAAGCTGTCTTAAATTCACTTTGGATACTAGAATTGATAATATAGATGGTTAAACCTATTTGAAAAAGAACAACGCTGCCGACATAATAGAGCAGATATTTATCAAAGAAAAAGAATATGGCTCCAATAATAGCAGCTTGAATTAAAACGGATAGTAACGCTAAAGTAAAACGACTGAAAAGAAGCTTAAAAGGTATAGCAACAATCTTACTTATCTTCTTTGTCATGACTACGGATTCCTATTAAAATGAGAATATTTTGAATGATTAAAAAGACTTCAGCGATTACTAAAAGGCTTGCCAAATAAAGATTTAGTTGAACATTTTGAAACGGATTGATGATAACAAATAAACCAATAATAAGATTGATTAAAGCCATGACAAGGACATAAATCCAAGCATTTTTGGTTTTATTTTTTAAGTATAGAGCTAGACCAATCCGACTGGCGTTTTGAAATAAGATATATCCTCCTAGTAAAACCGTGATCATTTCACTTAGCAAGGCGTTTTCAAAGAAAGCAATAATCCCAAAGGCAATTAATAAAATACCTTGATTCATATGTTTACTTAAAAGTTTTTCACTCTCATTTAAACGAAAGTAAAATACTAAATCTAGTACACCAATGAATATTGCTCCATAGCCAAAAATACTCACAGCTACCGAGATAAAGTTCTCGGGATTACGATATAAAACGATTGCAAAAATGATAATAAGTAAAGGAGCAATAAAGGATTCTTTTACGCTTTTCTTTACATTTGCTAAAATTGTTTTATCTTCTAAATACATAGCGAACACCTCTTACTAAAATTGTATCAGAATTTACTTAAACTCTCAATCTCTTTTTAGTAAATAGCGTTTTATTTGCAAACCTTTACCCAAAAATTAGAAACAATTTACTTATACAAACTATTCTATTTCGTTGATGATTTTATCCAAAGAGGAAAAATCAACGAAATTGACCTTTTTATTATACGTTTCAATCATCGCCCTATCTTCTGCTGTTTGGGCATCTTCCGGTAATCTTTTAACTGAATTATATAGTAATTTCAGCATTGTCTTATGACCAAAGTTTAATTTTGAATAATCTATCCCACCTCTTAAATGAAATATTGTTATGTTTTCAAAAATTTCTTTAGATATCTGACTCTTTAGCTGTTTCCGAATATTTGTTTTATTTTCTTCAATTGTCGGGTCTGCAAGACCAACTGTTACAAGAATAATTTTTTTATCTGATATATTCTTTATCTTTTTTAGTGTTTTTAAAAGGCCTAATACGCCACCAGCGTATAATCCTCCTAAGTAAATAATATTATCATACTCATTTATTTGGGAAGTAACTTCTTTAAAAGACACCGCCTTTATATTGGTTCTTTTCGAAAGTTCTTCAGCATATTGTTTTGTAGTCCCATAGCAAGATCCATAAATTATAATTTTATTCATAGTTGGCCTCCTTATTTTTTACTTACTTTTTAAATACTAAAATTGCTTTTGCTGTTCCAGTAATGGACATAGTAACTAACTCATATCCTTTTTCTAACATTTCATTTGCTTTTTCTTCTATTTTTTGTGCCATATCATCTGCCTTTGGTGAATAACTAATCACAATCGTTTTATACATCCTTCCACCTCCTAACTTCATGAATAAATAATTATAATAATAGAATAATGAATGCTTCTTTCTAACAAAAGTATACCTAATATTTGAGAAAAAAGCACTAAGTTTTTTTCTTAATACCTTCATCTTTATCCGGTCCTACATAAGTAAGGCTATCTTCTTCCTCTTCTTGTGATGTATTAATTCCCATCCATGCTAAATATTCTTCTTCATGGCCAAAGATTAGTTTTTCTCTTTCTAGCATCTCTTTATAAAATTGGGCCTCACTTTGAGATCTTTGATGAAATAATTCATTTCCCTCTTTAGTATAAAGATCGTTTTGTTTTAAATTATACAAATTATAGCAATCAATAATTTCATCAGGAAATGTCCATTTATTTATTCTCCCCTCTCCTCTAAATCCAGTAGAAGAAATGTATTCATTCTGAGGATATTTCACAGGATAATTCCCAAGATAACATGCAGAATTTATAGTTTCTCTACTCAAATTCATGTAAGAAAAAGAATAGGAATATATCAAGCCATATTGATCTGGTATAGGCATTTCATAACCTGGGGCAACATACCTTTCTTCAAGTACTGGAGCCTTAGCAGAACTAATAACATATTCAAGTTTATCTAACTCTTCTTGGGTTTTAGGAATTTCCTTTGTCTTAGTAAGTTTAATGTAAAAGGAAATTCTTTCTTTTATATCCCAAACAAAATCACCATACTTGCTTTTTGTTAGGATAAGATATTTGCCATTATACTCTGGATATTTATCACTTTTTATTTCTATAGCAAATGTATCTCCAATATCACATTTTTTTGATAATCTTTTATTTTTTGCTACCATATTATTCCTCCGTCAGTTATTTGATAAAAGCATTAAGAGTTTTTCTTAGTATCTCTCTTTTCTTTTATTACACTTCCCTTTAATATCTTTTCAAATCTTCTACGGATCAAATAACAATCAACATCTGCCCATTCTGGTAATGGTACATATATTCTTTGTTCTTCTTCTATAAGGATTGCCATTAATCCATAGTTTTGATATCCCTCAACTGTTCTTCTTTTTAAATACTTGGATAACTCTTTGTTTTTCTTTTCTACTCTTATGAGAAAGATGATACAAAAACATCTTTCTTTTTGTTTAAGCTTCTTTTGAATATTCTCTCTTTGTGTAATTAGATAATCTGATGTTTCTTTAGTAAATTCAGGAATATCAAATTCAGCCCATAGATTAAATACATTTTTATGACCTTTAGCATAATACCATTTATATTGTTTCATGCCATATAATGTTGTATCAGTTAAAACATCAGGTATTACTTGATAATTCATCATGTTTAGTTTATCTTTGATGTTTTGTTTCATTTGATATTCATCTATTATCTTATAGGTATGAGGAGCTCTTGGTTTTTCTATATCTATAGTAATTTTGTTCTTATATTTATCAGCTAATATTATAGAGATATACATTAGGACAAAAAAAGTAAAAAGCATAATGATAAGATATCTTGTATATTTTTCGTCAGTAACAAATATAAGCGAAAATCCTGTTACACAGCCCATAATACTAAAAATTCTAATAGCATGAACAATTAAATTATAATAATTTCTTTTTTTCTTCTTTTTCATTATGCTTACTTCTTTCTAACAAAAGTATACCTGATGTTTAAGAAAAAAGCACTAAGATTTTTTCTTAGTACTTATTGGAAGCCATTTACCAATCCAAATTAATATTGAATCCTTGATGAGATACAGTTGATAGTTCATGAAGAGTTTTATTATTCTTATCATATATTAGAATTGATAACCTTTTTTCAGTCATTTTCACAAAAAAGTAGTTGTTCTCATTTGTACTTTCCGGAGGAAATGATTCTTTGAAAAGCACTTGGCCTTCACAATCCAAATTATTGTAATATACTTCAATAAGTTGGATAAGTTTTTCTTTATTATTTTGATCAATTTTTTTAAAAGAACTTAGATGTTTTTGAGTGAATTGTTTTCGAAATACTAATTGATTATACATAGGCAAGTCAGCATATCCGTCTCCGGGTAAAATATCGTTATACTCTATAGATTGTGGAATAGATACACCATAGTTTATTTTAAATACAATAGTATCTTCATGCAAATAATAAACTATAATCCCAATTACGGCTAATACAATGCTAATAATTAAAATCTTTTTCTTCTTTTTCATTTTGAATACTTCTTTCTATCAAAAGTATACCTGATGTTTAAGAAAAAAGCACTAAGATTTTCTCTTAGTACCTTCATCTTTATCAGGTCCTACATAAGTAAGGCTATCTTCTTCCTCTTCTTGTGATGTATCAATTCCCATCCATGCTAAATATTCTTCTTCATGGCCAAAGATTAGTTTTTCTCTTTCTAACATTTCTTTGTAAAATTGGGCCTCACTTTGAGTTCTTTGATGAAATAATTCATTTCCCTCTTTAGTATAAAGATCGTTTTGTTTTAAATTATACCATTTATAATGACTAAGAGTTTTATCAGGAAATGTCCATTTATCAATGCTACTTTCTCCTCTAAATCCGGTAGAAGAAATGTATTCATTCTGAGGATATTTCACAGGATAATTTCCAAGATAACATGCAGAATTTATAGTTTCTCTACTCAAATTCATGTAAGAAAACGAATAAGAATAAATTAAGCCATATTGATCTGGTATAGGCATTTCATAACCTGGGGCAACATACCTTTCTTCAAGTACTGGAGCATTAGCAGAACTAATAATATATTCAAGTTCATCTAACTCTTCTTGGGTTTTTGGAATTTCCTTTGTCTTAGTAAGTTTAACATAGAAAGACGCATAACCTTTTATATCCCAAACAAAATCACCATACTTACTTTTTGTTAGAATAAGATATTTGCCATTATACTCTGGATATTTATCACTTTTTATTTCTATAGCAAATGTATCTCCAATATCACACTTTTTTGATAATCTTTTATTTTTTGTTACCATATTATTCCTCCGTCAATTATTTGATAAAAGCACTAAGATTTTTTTTAATACCTTCATCTTTATCCGGTCCTACATAAGTTAAAGCGTCTGCTAGAGGAACCTCATTTTCAATATCAATGCCTAATTTTTTTAACACTTCGTTGCCATTTGGTCCATCAATAGCATCTCCTAATTTTTTTAAGTGTTTTCTAAAATTTTCAAAATCTAACTGACGGGCATAGATTTCTTTATTTCCTTCTTTAGTGTAACCAATAAATTGTTTTTGATTATAAAGTACATAGGATTGCAATATATTTTCCTCAAAATATTTCCATGAAGCTTGATATTGATTTCTAGGGCCTTTAGCAAAGTAAAACTCGTTTTCAATGGCATTTATTTTAAAATTACCTATATAAATCATTTGTTTTGGTATCGTTTTACGTTTACATAATACTTCGACTGTATATTGATAAATATATCCATATTTGTCCGGTTTTACGGCTTTAGCCTCACTATATTCTTGAGTGGCTAAATCATAAATATTATAAGCTAGTTTAATACTTTCTAACTTACTTATTTCTTCAATATTTTGAGGTATTTTATCCGTTTTTGTTATTTTCACCCTAAATATTTTGCACTGATCATTTTCAGAATACTTATTATAATAATAGGTTATTATTAAATATCTATTTTTAAAATCCGGGTATTCTTCTGTTGTGATTTGCCAAGCGAATGTATCTCCTGTTTTAAGTTCTTCAAATCTTCTTACCATTTATACCTCCGCCAATCATTTAATATAATAATGAATTTCTTTCTGAGTATTCATTCTAGCTATATCGAGATTACAAAATCCTTTATCTTCTTGATTATTCATATACTCTATATATTTATCATAATTAAGATTTAAATTTTGACTCTTAAAATATTCTTTATAAAATTTAAATGTATATTCAGTATTTGTATCCATATGAATCTCTTCCGAAAATGTATCTATAACCGTTTTACAAGTGATTCCGGGAAACAACGTTTTTTCATAATATACAATAGTAGTAGCTGTTGGAATAATTTCAATGTTTGAAGTCACAACAAATCTTTCGCTTGTACTATTTGGAAAAACATAAATATCTCTAATAAATTCCGGAAAGACTGCATTATTTACAAATTCGCAAAAAACACCTCGACCTATTGTTATAAATAGAAAGCAAGTTATGACGATATTAATTGTTTTTAAAGAGATTCTGTTTTCTTTAAATATTGAACTCAAACGAACAAAAAACCAAATTATAGTAAACCCTAATACTAAAACATTGACGCCTTTGATTGAAAAGCCAATTTGCAAAGGGTAAAAATAGTAACGAGCTAACGCAAATATCACAAGAACTATATCTATGACATAATATAGCTTGCTTTGAAATGTATATTTATTTCTTTCCTTAGAATTTTTATTTTTCATTTATAACCTCTTTTGCTTTTTTATTAAATTATCATAAATAATTTTGATACCCATCCTAAAAATGATCGAACTAAACGCTTTGGACTTATACGCTTGGGCATGGGACAATAATTTTTAGTTTCTTCTTGTACCACTTTTGAAACTGGTTTTGATACTGAAGCTGCCATTTCGAACACAATTGCATTAGAATCGGTTTTTACCGTTCCCAGATCAGCCACTTTCGAATTTTCTTCCATTATTCCAAGTCGATATGCCGTCTCATGCAATCCTAACTCCAACTCAAGCCCACCAAATGTTCTACCTACCATCTTTTCTCCATAATAATCAGTGTATGCGTTATATAGAGCATGAGCGATCGTATACGAATTATCAGTAAGTTTTGGATTTTGATTAAAATCAAAATGTATGGCATTACCAGAAATGATAGCAACATAATAACTTTCTCCAATTTGTATTTCCGTATATGCTGCATTATCATCGATCTTGACAATTTCATATGAATATTCCTTTAAAATTCTCAAAGTTGTCCGAGAAATATGATGACCATTCTGATCTAGTTTATTAACACAATTATTATCACAATATAAATACATATTATTACTAATTATAGTATCAGTGTTTTGCAATATTAAATTATCCGCATTAATAAATCTACCCCATTCTGGATTGTAATATCTGCTGTTTAAGTAGTATAGTTTTGTTTCTGAATCATAATAGTATGAACGATAACGATAAGGATTGATATAAGCAATATGGTTAGTATCAGTAATTTCTTCGCCACTTGCATTTGTAATTTTTAGTAGTTTGCCCCAAGCATCGTATTGATATTTAGCAATTAGTTCATAGTTGTTATTATAGATTCCAATAATGTCTTCTTGTAAGTTTTTTTGATAATAATAGGTTGTCCCATTATACATAAATCCTAATAAATTATTATTGTCATCTCGTAAATAATATATCACATTATTTCCACTTTTTTCAATTAATATAGCTCCGTTTTCTGTAAAGTATTCTGTTTCGATATTATTTACTATTTTTTTACGACGAATTCCATCTTTATTGTAAAAATAATTCACATTTAAATTGTCTGCTATTAATGATCTTAACTCTCTTCCGTTTTTCCAAGATAAAGTCACATTGCCAATAGAAATCGGATTTCCAATTTCATCATAAGTTATAGAAGTATCATTAAATTTGGTTAGTTGATCTTCCCAAGTTGTATTGTTATAAGTATATGTGTCTTCGTGTAGTAAATTTGAAGTGTTTAGTTCATATTCTTTCTTTGAAAGAATATTTCCGGCTCCATCATAAACATAGCGATAAGTTCTTTTTGTTTCATAATTGTGTTCACTCAGTAATTCATGAAAAGCATCATATTGATATTCATATAATAGACTGTGGTTTTTAAATACTTTTGATAAATTATAGACATCATCATAATAGTATTCATATAAATCATCTTCTATTTTCATGCTTTTAAGAATTAATGATGTCTTGTTTCCATTTGTATAATAAGTATATTCTACTGGAAGTTGGTTGTTAATGTTTTTTGAAGTAAGTCTTCCTAAATAATCTCTTTGATAATTTAAGTTTATATCCCCAATGGTGACTTTCACAATTTCGTCGTCTTCATCGTAATCATATTCTGTTACAATCAAATTATTGAGACTTTTTTTTGTAACATTGCTATTAATATCATACTCATAGTCAATACTATTTTTTCCTGTGAAATAGTCTTTTTGGTTATATAAATAACTAATTAGTCTGCCTGCAAAATCATAACTGTATTCATATGTTTCATTATTTGAAGTAATTTTGCTTAAATTATTCATATTATCGTAGTAATAACTGTAAATAGAATCATCTCTTATGTTTGTTTTCAAACGATTAAATTCATCGTAAGTATAGGATATAGATGTATTGTTTCCATAATCAATACGAGTTAATCCACCATTGTTCTCATCATAGTTATTGGTTGCTAGAATTTGATTGTTTATTTTTGTTTGAAGACGATTTAGAAATTCATCATAGGTAAATGTATATTCTTTGTTATTGCTTGTAATTTTTTCTAGTAGGTTTTGAGTATTATATGCGTAAAGTATCTCTTTTTCATTTTTCTTAATTTTTGATATTTGCTCTTTTTGATTATATTCGTAATACGTAGTTGTTTGCGACGGATCTGTGATGGAATTTGTTAGACCAGTGATTTCATTAATATCATAAGTTGTCACTTTATCTAAGGCATCTATTGTTTTAGAGATAAATTTGCCGTTATTTTGATAAATAGCTTTAGATTCAATATATAATGGAGTCTCGGCGCTTTCAAGAAACAATTCTTGATCTGGATTATCCATAATATAATTTTCAATAATTAAACTATCATTTTCATCAAAACTAATACAGGCATCATAAGTTAGTTCTCCTGAATCATTAGCGTAAACTTTTTTGATTCGTAAAGTATAACTTCCGTTTTTATTTTCAATCAGTTCAAACAAGCTTGCTTCTTCTTTATTCTTAGTAAGAACGACCTTTTCACTAATGCTTTCACGATAGGCAAAATAATAAGGCATAAGATCTGTTTTTATATAATAGTAATTATCTTCATCACTTTCCAGTCGAAATTTACTTAGGTTACATTCAAAGTCTTTTAAAACAGGTATATTACCATGGAAATCAGAAAATAAATATTTGTCTGTTGCTTTTTTACGAATATAAAAGTATTCTTTTGTAAAATCCTTAATATTTTTAACATTTTTAATAATGGTTTGTATAGGATTTCCATTTTCATCATAGTAAAGACGATTGGCTATTCCTTTTGACGAAATTCCTTGTCTCAACTGTTCCGGATCATTATTATCATATTCAAATTGAAAATGGTTACCCTTAGGAGAAAAATTACTTACTAATTGATTGTTGGAATCATATTGAAATGTATTTGTAGAATTAGAGGTATCCGTAGCTGATATAAGATTACCATTTTCATCATAAGTATATGAACTACCGCCAAAATCTTTAACAAGGTAAAGGTTTGTAATATACAATTTATTCACATTAAATTGTGCCATAATACTTAATAGAATACTTGAGTAATCCTCTTCTGCCACGATAATTCGTTCAAAATATTGCCATTCAGTTGCATGACAGTTTAAACCGTATGTTGGTACACCATGAGGCACTTCGACTTTATAACTAAACCCTAGTAAAGCAATATTACCACTAGCCATTGTTCCTTCTCTTAACCCTTCGTTTTTATACCAGAAGGATAGACGATATGTATCTCCTTTTTTTCCTTCAATATTTAATCGTTTTGTTAAACTTTTACTTAATTTTGATTTACAATTCATTTGATATGCTTTTTGATTATTTGCTATTGTTACTACTGAATCATCGTTTACGACTTCTTCGCCAGATAAACTAAACACAGCACTTTCATATCCTTCCATACCATTGCTGAAATCTGAATTATTAATTAAATTAAAGTAATTTGCTACCTGACCGCTTTCAAATTGAAAGTCGTCCATATAAATCGTTGCGTTATTTACAGGAAAAACGTTTATATAATACGGCGTATTTGCTTCTAAATGAGCCGTCAAAAAATATCTTTGATATTCATCTGCTTTCAAATAATGTTTCGTTTCTGTTATACTTGTGGAAGAACTGTGCAAGCTTATTTCCATGGCGCTTGTGTGTTTGAAATAGCCACTGAAGGTATAATATCCTGCTGTTTCTACCATTGGTAAAGGAATTTCTATTTCATAACCATTTGTCCGAACACACTTTTGACCACTTCTAGCGTTTGTAGTATCTATAACACCCACATCATAGATAATTGTACCCGTTTTATTTTCAAAACTTGGATCTTCAAATAAATTTTTTACATATTTTGTTAAAGGAATATTTAAAGCTAATTTATTTTGAACATAAATATTTTCTGTTCCATAAGCATTTTTCAAATCTAAGGATTCATCTAGAT
Organism: uncultured Bacilli bacterium; assembly: GCA_944355355.1. Taxonomy (GTDB): domain Bacteria; phylum Bacillota_I; class Bacilli_A; order RF39; family UBA660; genus Ventrenecus. The sequence continues at coordinate 53,204 of CALVQE010000002.1, read as the reverse complement.
TTGTTACACTTATGGTATTTCCTTGTTCATTAAAAGCATAAGTCAAAATTTGATTTTTTTGATTGACTACTTTTGTTACAAGGAAAGAATAGAAAAATTCCAAACTATTTCCGGTTGTATCCTGAAGACTTTTTTCGGTTATTTTCTTCATTCGATAAGGGCTATTATTATAATAGTCAAATTCTGTTTTCAAGCCGTTTTCATCTGTTATATTATCGATTAAATTTGATGAGTTGTAAGAAAATACGGTTGTACCTGTTTTGGTTATTAAATCAGTAATTTTTATAAGTGGTCTATTTAAGGTACTTGTCGTATAAGAACTTGTTGTTGTGATTTTTATTATTCCATACGAAATATTTATTGTTTCATTATTAGCATCAGTGATTTTAATCAAACGATTATTTTCGCCATATTCTAAATGAACTTCATTTTGATAAGTATCAATCATCTTAACCAGATAATAAGTATTCTCTTTTTTTTCAAAGATTTTTTTATTTTTATAAGCATCCGTCATAACATATGTAGAATTATCCTTACTTATAGTAAGATTTAATCCATCTTCGTCTTGATATGTATGTTCATCTGACTGATAAAAATAATGCGTTGTACCATCGGCATCAATATAGGCCAAATATGGTTCTTCTCCTATTGTTATTTCCTCAATAGTTTGAGAAAAATTCCAACGATAACCTAAACCTAAACCTATATTTTTCTTTAAAACGGCATCGTTACTATTATAAATAAGATTTAAATTAACAGGGAATTTCCCACCTATTGTTTGATTCACATGAAATACGGTTGTTAAATTTCCTGTTAAATTGTTTACGTATCCTTTGCCGTTTTGAAAATCGATTGTTTGATAAGTCATATAGTCTTCTAGTCCGTTAAAGTTTTTATAACGAATGATGAGGTATGGTTTTGGATCTTCTATATCATCATTAGTTTCCGTGATAGTATTGTTTTTAGAATAAAAAATGTGTTCACTATTTTCGCCATATATTTCATCTTCTAATTTCAATAAAACACCATTGTTTGCTTCACCAGCATACCACTTTTTTACTATATTTGTGATATTAAATGAAGTTGTTTTTAAGTTATAGGTATTATTTGGTGCGTCATATTCAGTTTTATAAGCCTGAAAGTAATCTTCAATGTGCTCATTATATTTATTATGCATTGTATTCCATGTGGCACTTTCCTCATTCCATTCTGTATTGATCTGATGCGCTTCTAATGTTTGATGGGTGTAAATAGAATTTAAGGCAACAAAATCACTTACATGACTTACCAAAGATGCCGTAGCATCAACGATTTCATATCCAGTACCTATGGTTGGCAATGTAAACTTTATTAATGATCTATATATTTTATTTGATTCATTTACTCCAACATGCAACGAATCTTCCAAATTGTAATTTTTATTTTCTTCTCCAGAATAAATATAAGTATCATAAACTGTTTTTTCTTCTGAATTTGTAATCGTTGGATCTATTATAAAAGGATATAGTTCTCGATTATGAAATATATTTGATTCAAATTTAAAGGTTAAAACGTATCCCGATTCAGATTCCACTAAATTGTAAACGATATTGTACTTATTCTTTTGGCTATCCATCAATGTTGGTGGTTCTATTTTAGAAATAAACTTATCACCATCATATATAAAAATAGAGTTGTTTTTTAAGATTAATTTCAAATCTGTTTCAATAATATATTTTATTTTGGGTAAATCTTCTGTTGGTTTATTTATCCATATAGTGTCCTTTATTTGATTGTTTTTTAAAGAATACTTTATGTCTATATCTTTTAAAATATCTTGATATGTTATTGAATACTTTTGAGCCAATAATTTAAAAGTTTGATTTGTATCCAGAAAAAATTTTAAATAATGATTATCCTTTTCTATTTTAAGCAATTCTTGATTTTTTTGTTTTGCAAAAGAAACAATAAATGCATTAGAACTCGTTTGATAACAAGAATCCAATTCTATTAATGAATTGTCGATTTCTTTATATTCACCATTTGCTAAATAATGAATATCATGATCATACATTTGCACTGTGAATGTGCCATCTTCATTTAGAAAATGTTTTTCTCTGGGTTTTCTAAGGGAAATAATTTCTTTCATAGAAATCACCTTATGCTACCCTTTTCCACATATACACTGTAATATATGGTGGTAAGTTATTATGTGCTTCTCCACTACCAAATCGGAAATCTAACACACCAATAGAAGATGCTCCAGAAGCTTGATTCATGGTTTTATACTTTCCTGCATTAACTGCTGACGAAGAGAAGACGCCTGTTGGTTGCCATAAATTCGATCCGCTTTCCCCACCGTGAATTGCAATTTGTCCTCCTACTAAAGGCAATTGAGCTTCAGTCAAGGTCTGCATTTTAGAACCACCAGCTTTTTGAACTGTATTAAATTCTGTTTGAGATGCGTCTACACCTACAATTGTTCTTCCTGATGCAAAGGCCTGCCAAGTACCACCAAATAAAGTACTTGGATTCACATTATTTACACTCATGTAAATAGAACCTATCGGATAAATTTGATCAAAGTCTATATCCGATGACGCTTCATCTTGAACTTTGGTTGTAATGCTATTAACAACTAAGTTTCCATCACAGTCTAAAGAAAAATTTCCTGTTGTCGAATCAAGACATTTTATCGTTAATTTATTAAAAATTGCATTGATAATATTTTCTTCAATTTCTGTGAAACAGTTTTTAAAATATAGATCATCTAAAGTCAAGAATTTATCTTCATTGTTTAGACTATAGGTATAGGTATTTGCGAGAAAATACTTCGTTAAGTCATTATTTTTAGGATAAACAAGTTCAATCGAAGCGTTCTCATAGTTACATGAAATACTATTTTCTCCTTCAAATAGAATAATAGGCTGGTAATCTAGCTCTTCTATTGTTTCTTCGTCTAAAATATTTGTATTTGTATTATAAAATACTAAACAGGTATTTGCACTACTATGTATAGCTGTAACAACTCCAAAGTCAGCTGGTAATATATACGAAGAAAATCCAGAAGTAGTTATACCAATTGTATCAGAATCTTCTTCCCAGTATAATATCGCATTATTTTGGGTTTCTATTAATTCATATCTTGTGGCTTTTAAAACTCCATTATCATAAATATCACGAGCTTGCACTTTTATCTCGTAATTATTTGTTGTAATTAGTGATTCATTTACGAGTGATTTAATCGCACTTAGTCCTTCAATTGTTCTAATAGTTTTACCACTGAGATCGTCTCCAACGTGGATTTCACTTTCAACATGTTGAATACCAATTTTGCGACTTACTTTAGCTTTCATAGACACTTTGTTGCCTTCAAAACTTGGTTCAATAAGAAATACATCACTTACCGAATTTATTCGGTATAAAGGTGACGTCAACGGATACTTTATTTCTTTGGTATCCTCTCCTTTTGAGACAGAAATGATTAAATCATTTGTCTGTGGAATACTTGAGTTTTCATTTAACTCAATTTTTAGGCCCAATAAGGGCGCTTTTAAAGAGTCGGTAACGTTAATAGTTCCCACTCCACTTTTTTGAAATTCATTTAAATTCATAAAAACTTTCTCCTTCTAAGATAGAAATATGCCAAAAAAAAGAAGATGACTGGATGTTCATCTTACTTTTTGATTAAATAATACTTTTTCTTGCCTCTTCTTAGAACGTTATAAGTACGAGTGTCATCTAAATGATAATCTTCCTCATTCACGATTTCTCCATTAATCGTAATGGCATTGCCAGATAAAAATTCTCTTGCTTCTCTTTTGGATGAGGCAACATGTTCATCAACTAAAAAATCTAATAAGTTTTTATCTTGGTAAGCTAGAATTGGAACGCCTTTGAAAGCTGTTTCTATTTCTTTGTCTGTTAAAGAAGTTATTTTGCCCGTAAACAAGCATTCAGATATTTCTAAGGCTCTTTCCCACTCTTCTTTACCATGTAAATCGGTTATAATTTCTTCAGCTAGACGTTTTTGGGCAATTCTTAGTTCTGGTGTTTCTTTTTGTTTTCTTTCAATTTCTTCAATTTCTTCTTTAGTTAAGAAGGTAAATACTTTTAAATAGTCAATAACAAGAGCATCATCAGTATTTACTAGGTATTGATATAGTTCATAGGAACTTGTTTTTTCTTTGTCTAACCATAAAGCATTGCCTTCACTTTTACCAAACTTTTTGCCATTTTTATCGACAATTAATGGCATGGTAAAACCATAAGCTTCTTTTCCAGTTTTCTTCTTAATGAGTTCTATACCGGTTGTAATATTTCCCCATTGATCTGAACCTTCTGCTTGTAAAACACAATTTTCGTGTTCAAACAGATGAAGAAAATCATAGCCTTGTAAAAGTGTATAAGAAAACTCTGCATATGTAATTCCGGTTTCTAATCTTCTTTTAATGATATCTTTATCTAGCATATAGTTTACATTGATGTATTTACCAATGTCTCGCAAGAAATCTAAGAGACTTACGTCTTTGGTCCAATCGTAATTGTTGACGATTTTGGCTTTGCCTTCAAAGATTTTATCTACTTGCGCTTTAATACCAGCAGCATTTTTTAAAACGGCTTCTTTGGAGATTATTTCTCTTTCGGCAGTTGGACGTGGATCGCCAATTAAACCGGTTGATCCTCCAATCAATAAAATTGGATGATGGCCATAGTTACTTAATCTTTTGGCTGTCACTAAAGAACTGTAGTGTCCTAAGTGAAGGCTATCAGCTGAGGGGTCGGTTCCCCAATAAAAGGTTATTTTTTGATTATCTAAAATATCTTTTAAATTTGGAGTGGATACGTCTTTAATTAATCCACGCCACATCAAATCTTCATATAATGTCATAATGTTATCCTCTTTTCTTTTTGTGTTTCTGATATCAAAAGAATGTTGTGAATCCTATTTTCTAAGGTTTGTCTTACTCTCGGGTTGCGCATTTTTTTCAAATAATTTTGATAGTCTTTTAAAGGAACTTTTAGGAATTTGTCTTCCTCTAAAGCAAATAAGGGCAAGTCTAAATCTTTTGCATCTTTGGTTTGTATTTTGGGAATAGAGGTATTTGTAATACACTCTACAAAGCAGTTGGAAAGTTCATCATAGGTACAGTAAAGATGATCAAAAGACTGGATAGTCCCCTCTTCTGTCATAGTTTTTACAGGTACGTTATAAATATCCGTTTGATTCATAATATCCTCACTTTCTCTTTTTAATGAAAAAAATTCTATGACCTAGGGACGAGCAATATACCCGTGGTACCACCCTATTTCATAGAATTAACTACCTCTTTCTGTAACGCCGATAAGCGATTTGACTCCGTTGGTTGTAAGGCAACATCTTCATCAACACCTTCATTGTATCAGATTCATTTTTGTTTGGCAAGTATGATTTCATCTTTGCTCTTCAATTCGCAAAATTTAGTTTTTAAGAAAAAATAAGGGATTTTATGAACAAATATGTACTAAAAACTTATATAAGTTAATGAAAATTTAGTATGATTGGCTTCTGGTTTAAAATAAAAATTAGTGAAATTTTCAGTTTTTTTACATTCAAAATATTTTTATCCCTTTATTTTCCTAGATTTTTTAACAATTTATGAATTTTGCGAATTGAAGCATCTTTGCTATACTTTATCAAGATAAGGTTTCGTTATATTATTTTTTTAAGTATCGTAATACATACTTATGCTTATCAAAACTGTAAGCTTTATATGTTTCATTTTTTTCAAACAATTCAAGACCAAAAAATCTAGCTATTTTATACTTTATATAATATAATTAATCCGAGATACATTGGTTAGGTGCTTTTCCTCCGTCATCCAATGGCGATAGAACGGAGGTGATGCCTATGAGAGAGGATCAATTTGGAATATTTAATTGCTTTAATAGTGATTTTATATATTCTACAAAGAGATCACAACCAGAAGCATTAAAAAAGGAGCACCTAATCTTGGTCATAGCGACTTTGAAAGGTGCTCTTCACTCGAAACATAGAAACATAAGGCGGAGATAAGCACTTAACGGCTAATGTATCTCTTTTTTTATGTCCTAAAATATATTATGCAACAAAAAACATAATACATACAGCATACAGAAAGACAAACAGATTGCTTTCTATAGACATTATAACATTTTTTGGATGATTTTCAATATAAAGATAATCAATACAAAAAATATTAGCTTGTATACTACTAAAAACTCTTGAAAAAGTCAAATGTAAAACAATTGTAAATGGACTTGAATTGTTTTGATTCACGCCGTCACTTACAAATAAACAAGCATAGTTTAGGTATATCTTATGTCCTTTTTATCATATGCTTTCTTTGCGTAACTCAGATTTCTTCTTTATCAATTGCCACCTTTCAATTTTGCTTTCATCTCGTCATACAAACGGTATAAATATTGAACATGATTTTCTAAAAAGAAATAATGCAAGATGTAGAAAATTAAAAAGATAATGAAGCTTGTAAAGGGAATTAAGAAGACATAAGAGATCATGCCCAAACATAGAAAAATTACTGTAAAAATAGCAAAAGCAATGGTGACAAGTAAATGAATTAGTCGTTCATGTTGAAAGTATGTGATTTTGAGTTTTAACTCTTCTAGATCTTCTTTGGTCACTTTTCCTTTTAATTTTGTTAAAACTTCTTCGGTATATTCTTCCATATATTTTCTCATATTTTTTTCCTCCTTTTATTATTGAGATTGATTAGAAGTGTAATTCCTAAGCCAAGGAAAACAAATAACCAGATTTCTTTGGCCAAGATATTACATAGATAGTTGATGAAAACTTTTATAATTGCAATTTCGCTCATAAAGTAGTCTTTTAAAATGGTGCCAATTAAGACTTCTACAACAAGCAAAATAGCTACATATAAAGTAATACTCCGTTTAATATAGTGTTCATCGGTTTTTGCTACGTGGGTAAATAAGATTAGTAAGCCAAGGAATAGAAGTGATCCTAGACTAACTAAAATAAAGATGGTTTTATTTTGCATGATACGAATAAGAATTTTTAAGTTTTCTAAAGAAGTAAGCCCCACTTTTTGAATGACTTCATTTATGGTCGGTAAAGCACCTTGTAAATCTTCCATGTAAATATTAGCATAGTTTAAGATTTCGCTTTGTTTGACTTCAGTTAGTTCTTCACCTAGGGTTTGCTCAATAACAGGAAAGTTGCTTTCTAAAAGAGAGAGAATTTCTTCAGAGGTCACTTTTGGTTGTTCATCGTCGTATATATAGGATAAGACGGCATTGTAAATATATGTAGCTAGAAATTCTTTGGTGGGTCCACTGTTTAGAATGGGAATGATGGTTTCTTCGGGAATTTGAATTTGGGAAAGTCCTGCAGTTAAGTCTTTATAAAAGGAGCTCTCTTCACCAAATTGAGTCCGGAGTAAAAAGCTAATGTCGTTATCTTTGAGGTAGTTTAGAAATTGTTCTTCTTGTAAATTGTATTTTAACAATCCTGAAATCGTAATATAAAGAAGTCCAAGAGTTAGACTTAAGCTAACTAGGCTTAAAAAGATTTTTCTTACCATACCAACATATCCTCATCGTTATAAACTCTATAGATTCCTATAGCTTGTCTTCCCATTGAATTGTAACTTTTTTCTAAGGTTTCTTTTGGGACTTGCACGGTGCTTTCTGGCTTTAAGGGATCATTAATATAAAAATTATCTTTGTCTACTCCAACAACTAAGACGGCATGCGCATTTTTAGGGTAAGTATAGGTTTTAGCTCCATCATAACTTTGCCATTCATAGATTTCTGTTGCTTCTTCGTAATCTATTGTTGTCCAGATCACTACAGGTAACTCAAAGATCAAGTTTTCTAAACTTGTACTTGATAAATCTATTACAGAAAAGCCAGTCTGAGACTTCAATACATTTTGAATAGAATTAAATATAACTGGAGCAAAAGTTCCCCATCCACGGTAAGGATCCTTAGGATCGCCGGCGTAAACTTGGGACGGGTCTGGGCCGTAACGAATGCCATCTTTTTCATAAACTTCTTCCGTCGGCAAGTAGTTATTAATATACTCTTCTATCGAAATATCTACGCCGTGATAATTTAAAAGCATTACAGCACTTACGGCTTCGCACCCATTAGGATAATCGGGTAACTGGGCTAACCGATTTGCTTCTAAAGTAAAGGTGACGTTTTGATAATAATTTCTTTCATTATTATATGCTTCTTGATATTCAGGGTGATAAGTAAACCATCTTTGATAAAAAAGTTTTTCTTCTTGTTCAGCTTTCATAGCATTTCGAGTTAAAATAAGTTGACTAGTAAAATAATCATCGGACAGGGATGGAACGATCGTATTTTTTACTTTTTCTTGTTCACTTAAATATTTATGAAATGTATAACCCCATAGAAATAGAAGACTCAAGCAAAGCAGGATTAAGATCATAATGAGTCTATTTTTCTTTTTTAGTTTCTGATACATTTTTGCATCACCTATGTTAATTGTAGCACAAAAGAAGAAAGCTTGACTATGCTTTTCTTCTAAAAGTCAAAAAAAGAAGCTTTTTAGACAGCTTCTTCTTGACTTAGAATTTGATATAAATTTACAATGAGTTCAATTGTTTTTTCAACACCTATTTTACCGGTGTCTATACATAAATCATAATGATCTTTGTCTTTCCAATTTTCATTAGGATTTAAGAACTCATAGTATTCTTCTCGTTGTTTATCAATTTTCTTTAGCTTTTCATGTGCTTCTTTATGTGTTAAGCCTTCTACTTCCATTTTTCTTTGAATCTTAAATTCAAGATCTTTAGAATATAAGAAAATATGAATGGCATTCTTTTTATTTTTTAAAATATTATTAGAATTTCTTCCTAAGATAACACAAGAAGATAAAGCTAAGTCCTCAATTGTCTTGCGAATTAAGTCTTGATAAACTTCGTTTAGAGCTACTTCATTGTAAGCATCATTTCTTAGAATATCCAAGATGTTTAAGATACTATTTTTCTTTGTTTCATCAAATTCTTCTAGTTTAGAATAATTTATGTTGTTTCGTTCATAAGTTTTCACTAATATTTCTTTATCGTAAAAGGGAATGTTTAGACGTTTGGCTACTTCAGAACCAATGTATTTTCCCCCACTTCCAAATTCACGACCAATTGTAATTACTATATTTTGCATAAAAATCCTACCCTTCAAATTGCGAATTGTATAAATCCGCATAGAAACCATTTTTCTTCATTAATTCTTCATGGTTTCCTGTTTCGATAATATTTCCATCTTTCATTACTAATATTAAATCGGCATTTTTGATCGTCGACAAGCGATGAGCGATAATAAAGGATGTTTTTCCTTCTGTAAGTTTATCCATAGCTTTTTGAACAAGTTCTTCAGTTCTTGTATCAACGTTACTAGTTGCTTCGTCTAAAATTAGGAATGGTGCATCATTTAGCATTCCTCTAGCAATGGTAAGAAGTTGTCTTTGACCAGCTGAAACACTATCATTGTCTGATATTTCTGTGTCATAGCCATCTGAAAGTGTTTTGACGAAATGGTCTAAACCAACCGTTTTACTTACTTCTTCTACTTGTTCATTGCTTATGTTTTGACGATTGTAAACGATGTTTTCTCTTAAAGTTCCTCTAAACAACCATGTATCTTGTAAAACCATAGTAAATAAATCATGAACGTTTGCCCGAGATAGATCGTGGATGCTTATTCCATCAATTAGAATGTCTCCACCATTTATTTCATAGAATTTCATTAATAGGTTAACCATAGTTGTTTTACCTGCTCCGGTTGGACCAACAATGGCAATTTTTTGACCCGCACTTGCTTTGGCACTGAAATCATGAATGGTTGGTTTGTCATTGCCATCATATTGGAATAGAACGTTTTTAAATTCAATGTTTCCTTTTGCTTCCGCTCTTGATAAACTCTTAGTAATATTTTCTTCCGTATCCATTTCTTCTTCATCTAAGAATTCAAATACTCTTTCACTGGCTGCGGCTGTTGATTGGAAAGAAGTCATTGATTGAGCGATTTGAGAAAGTGGCGAAGTAAACATTCTTACATAGGTAATGAAGGCTACGATAACACCGAAACTAATGATATCATTCATGGTTAATAAAGCTCCAACGATACATACAGCAACATAACCAAAGTTACCAATAAAACTCATCATTGGCATCATAAGTCCAGATAGGAATTGACTTTTACGGTTAGCGTTGTAAACTTTGTTGTTTAATTCATCAAATTTAACATCGGAAATCTTTTGACCATTGTATGCTTTAACGACATTTAGTCCTGAATAAACTTCTTCAATGTGACCGTTTAAGTTACCTAATTCGATTTGTCTAGAAACGAAGTATTTTTGTGACTTTCCTAATACTAAGAACATGAAGATAAAACCTAAAATACTTGAGCCAATTGCAGTTAAAGCTAAGATCCAGTTGGTATAAAACATCATGATGGTTGTTCCGACAAATAATGTTACAGCACTGACGAAGGTTGATAGTGATTGGTTCATAGATTGGGCAATCATATCCACATCGTTCGTTACACGAGATAGTGTATCTCCGGATTGATGGGCATCAAAATATTTTAATGGTAAGCGATTAATTTTTTTAGAAATGTTATCTCTTAGGCGATTAGCAAATTTGTTGGCGACATGGGTCATTGAAATAGATTCAATGTATGTACATAAGGCACTGATAAGATATAAAGTAATTAAAAATGTTGCAATATCCCAAATTGCATCCATATCCATAAATGGTTCAACTACTAGACGAACACTTTCAGGCATTGTATCTATTTTTTGATAAAGGCTTGTACTTGTATCTTCTGCCGTTAAAGTACTCGCTACGTTTAAAAATTCTATTTGGTCTTGTGAAGATATAGTCACACCATTGACTTCGATGGACTCAAAGAAAACATTTTGCACTTCTTCACTTAAATGAATTTCATTGTTTTTTAAACCGTTTAGAAAATTAATTTTTTCTTCTTCCGAAATAGGGACTCCTTTGTATGTAGAGTCATCTAATAGAATCTTTAAAAGGTTGTCTGAAAAACCTAAGAAGGTTTCATAATCTATACTCTCATTAGAAGTCTGCAAGTTATTTAAGAATGTTTGAAAAGAAGCTTTCTCGTCTTCCGATATTTCATTTGACATCACAACTTCAGTAAGCGTATTGGCATCCATTGATAGATTTAAATACGTCATTATGTTTGTTTCTAAGTTTTCTGTAACACTAGTGGCAATTGTTGTAAGGTTATCACTATTTACAACTAAGCCTGCTTGAATTTCATCGGTTAGGCTTGATAAATGGTTTGGAGCAAATATTGATAAGATTGAACCTAAAGCAGCCATGATTAAGCCTAAGTAAACTAATTTACGATATTCTTTTAATTCACTAAATAAACGAAGCATTGCTGACTTAAAGTCTTTTGCTTTTTCATTTGTCGCGTCTTTTCCTCTTGGTCCATTATGCATTTTCAAGTTCCTCCTTTGATAATTGTGATAAGGCAATCTGACGGTAGACTTCACAGTTTTTTAAGAGTTCTTTATGTGTTCCCATACCGACACATTCGCCATTATCTAAAACTAATATTTTATTGGCATTCATAATTGTACCAATTCTTTGAGCAACAATTAGGCTTGTTGCATCTTTGGTATATTCTTTTAATTCATGACGTAAAGTCGCATCTGTTTTGTAATCCAAAGCTGAAAATGAATCGTCAAAAATATAAATTTCAGGGTCTCTGGCAACGGCTCTTGCTATAGCTAGACGTTGTTTTTGACCACCAGAAACATTGGTTCCACCTTGAGCAATATGTGTATCATATTTTTCGTCCATTTTTTCAACAAATTCTGTACCTTGAGCTACACGAATAGCTTCGATTACCTTTTCTCTTGTAATATCTCCTTTACCATTGTCTCCATAGGAAACATTTGAAGCAACTGTTCCATCAAACATAACAGCTTTTTGAGGAACATATCCTAGTTTGTTTCTTAAGAATTCTTGGTTATATTCTCTAACGTCAACACCGTCAACTAGGACACTGCCTTCTGAGACATCATAGAATCTTGGAATTAAATTGATTAGAGTACTTTTTCCTGAGCCAGTTGATCCAATGAAGGCAACAGTTTCTCCTCGATTGGCTTTAAAAGAAATATTTTTTAATAAGTATTCTTCGGCATCGGGGTATTTAAAGGAAACGTTTTTAAATTCTACAGTTCCTACTTCACCTGGTTTTCCTTCTTTTACTGTACCATCTTTTATGGTCACTTCTGTATCCATAACCTCATTGATACGTTTTGCAGAAACTTGTGCTCTTGGGACCATCATAAAGATCATTGCGAGCATCAAAAATGACATAATGACTTGCATTGCATAAGATGAGAAGACGATCATATTACTAAATAAAGTCAATTTATCAGCAAGCATTACTTCTTTAATTAATGAAGCACCAACAAGATAAATTGCTAGAGTTAGCATATACATGATTAAGTACATGACTGGTGAAAGAATCGCTAAGGACTTTTGATTAAACATTTGAAGTTTCGTTAAGCGATTATTTACATCCGCAAATTTTTCTTCTTGATATTCTTCCGCATTAAATGCTCTTACAACACGGATTCCTGTCAAGTTTTCTCTCGTAACGCCATTTAAACGGTCTGTCATTTTTTGAACAATTTTGAAACGTGGCATTACAATAACAATCAAAACACCTATCACAGCAAGCAATATAACAACAGCAATGGCTGTGATCATACTCCACTCTACGCTTTTGTTGACGATTTTCGTAATCGCCCATACTGCCGTGATTGGTGCTTTAATTAAGAGTTGTAAACCCATAGCAATAAGCATTTCTAGTTGAGTAATATCATTGGTTGTACGAGTAATTAAACTGCTTGTTGAAAATTGTTTTACTTCTTGCATTCCTAGTTCTTCTATTTTCCGAAATAATTTACTGCGTGTTTTTTTAGAAAAAGAAGCTGAAAGGTTTGCTGTAATATAACCAACGATAATAGCTAAAATCAAACTACCGAGCGTACATAAAAGCATATATCCTCCATTTATCAGAATATCTTTCATGCTACTACCTTCAGTTTGAACTAGAATAGTAATTTGAGACATATAGTCTGGTACTTTTAATTCTAACCATACTTGTCCGAATATTAAGACAAAGGAAATCAGAATGAAACACCATTCACGTTTTCCAAAATTCTTTAATAATTTTAACATAAAACCTACCTTCCTTTTTTTCAGCAACTACTTTTTTTGAGCAGTATATTTTAAAACATTACCTTGCATTTTATTTAAAACTTTACAAAATACTTCTAGTTCTTCTTCTGTAAGATCTTGTAATAAAATCTGTTCAAAAGCTAATATTTTCTTACGATGAGCAAGAAACATTTCTTTAGCTTGAGAATTTAGAATAATCTTTTTGGCCCTGGCATCTTCATTAGAAGTAACTCTTTCAATCAATTCATGTTTTTCCATTGTTTGTAAAACCCCCGAGACAGTTGCTCTGCGAAGATTTAAAATGCTTTCTAAATCTCGTTGATAGATTTCCTCATTTTGATGTGTTAAAATATACTCCATTATTTGAACTTGAGTAGGAGTTGGTATTGTTTTCAGACTAGGTTTATCCAAAATAAAATTACGAAAAATTAAATTTTCTAATGTTTTTATTTGATATAAAACATCTATCCTTTTCATAATACCACCCTTTTGTAAGTTGCCTTACTTAAACATATTATGCTTTTTTTATTATTTTGTCAACTCCCTAACAAAAGTTTCACCAAATTCTCACAATTGCAAAAAAAACGTCTAAGAATACTCTTAAAACGTTTTATCTTTTATTAAAATTCTACCTTTTCCTTCATATTGGGCCAACTGTTTATCTAAATGTTTACGAACAAAATAGGAATTCATATTTTGCTTAGATAATTTATCCTCACTTTCATCATATATATTGTCACTATACCAAATAATAGTGTCATTATCTACTAACTTTTTATTTGCTTGCTTAGTTTTTAAATATTCATTTTTTCTTTCAGCATCCCTTACTTCACAGGGTTCAAATACTTTGCAAGATATTATATCATTAACGAGTTGTTCAAAATAGGAATAAATCATTTCACTCTTCTTGATACTGAATGTAGCTGTATATAAATTATTTTCATTTTTATTGAGACTACCGAATATATCAAAATATAAGTCTCCATTTGCCCCATAAAATATTTTTAACAGTTTTTTCTCATCTCTAATGAAGATATCTTTTACTCCATTAAATCAGTTATTCTCTTTAAAACTACTTCCATAACTATCCTTTTTTTCTTGTTCTCTTTGAATTTGAGAAAAAAAACAACCACAGTAATCTTGACGATATAAATGATACTCTTTGGAAAGTTCTATACTTCTTTTATAACCATTTCTTTTTTTGAAATCGCTGTATAAATACTTTATATTGAATTCTTTTTGAAGTTCTTCCCCTATTTGGTTTAGGGCTTGAGCATTTTTATACGGACTTACTGTTAGACTGGTACCAAAATAATCAAAATGAAGCTCATGAGCTTTCTGAGCAGTTTTTAAAAGACGAAGACGATAACACTTTAAGCATCTTGGACCCCCTTCTTTTTCTTTCTCTAGGCCTTTTGACAATTTTATAAATTCTTCATGCTCATAGTCACAATCTAAAAAATTGATTGGATATGGTGTGGTTACTTCACTTAAAAATCTTTTTTGCTCTTCTTTTCTTTTTACGTATTCTTCTAATGGCTCTATATTTGGGTTGTAATAGAATACGGTGATATGAAAATACTTTGAAAGTCGTTCTATAACAGCAGAGGAACAAGGAGCACAGCAAGTATGCAAAAGAAGAGTTGGAACCATTTCTAACTCTTGATTTTTTTCGATAATCTCTTGCATCAATTTATCATAATTTTTCTTTTCCATAGATATCACTTGCCTTTATTATAGTCATGATTTTTCTTTTTGACAAGTAGTCTTCTTGCTCATTTTTAGTAACGAATTGCTGATTCATGCAATAGTTCTGATAAGATCACTATAATAATTTTATACTTCCTTATGTTTACTTAATACTTCGACACTATTAAAATAATCAGATTCAATTATTTCAGAAGACGCCCCCATAAATTCTAAATTTGAAATTATATTTTCATATGAATCTAAAGTTCCAGGCAAAGCAGAATGACCATATAATTTTTTTACATATTTATTTGCTAGTTCTATTGCACCAAATATATATTCTGACATCATATATGACCGTAATTTATATAACTCTTCATTACTTAATTGTGCAAGACTAATTCTTAACGTTCTTATCAATTCTTTCGAATCTTCACGACTTATAGATTGTAGATGGCTCCTAGTAAATAAATTTCCCTGTTCTACTTCATTTTTGATGAGCCGTAGCAACTCTTCATCTTCAGTCGATTCAATTCCTAAACGCAAAACCGAATAATATTGTACAGATAAACTATATTCATTTTTTCTTTGCTCTAATTCATCTTCAAACGCTTCAACATAATCTGATGGAATCATTGACTTTAAAACTGATGCTTGATATTTCTGCATCAAATAATCAACATCCATTATACTTATGTATAACATTCCTTTTATTTGATTATTAAAATTGTTTGTAGTATCAAAAATAACCATATTATCCCTCACTGACTAATAATTTCCATCTATTATAACATGAATGTATCATTTTTTATAAAATTTTATAATTCCAAATCATTTTTTTGGTATTTCGTTTTTATTAATATTTTGTTATGGCAAAATATTTAACCTTTTAGGTATTTTAACAAGCGCCAAAACTACTTATTGTCATCAAATAAAAATTCAGTCATATCTCAGACTGAATTATATATAAAGTTCGAATTATTCGAACAGATTTTTCGATGGTTACCTAAGGGAGGACGTACAACAACTTTTATTTTAGAGATTTATTATTAAAGATTGTTTCATCATAATTACAATGTGGACTCAATTGTTGCAATGTTTCGTCACTTATTAAGCAATAATCTAAAGGATTCTTTCCTTTTTCTCTGTTATAAATTCCATATGTAACATCAAGATGCTTGTGCAAACCGTCGATCGTTATTACATTCCACACATGTTTAAGTCTTGCTCCATAATGCATATAAAAGCTCGAGCCATAACAGGTCGAGCTTAGTTTCAATCTGGTGCTCTTGGTGGGACTCGGACCCACACAGTATCGCTACTACTGGATTTTGAGTCCAGCGCGTCTACCAATTCCGCCACAAGAGCAAGTACAAGAAAAGTATAACAAAAAAATTATACATTTTCCAGTAAAACTTCATCATTTTCTTTATAAATTGATGTAAATAATTCTGATTCTTCTTGTTTTTCTTCGTTTTCAGGTAATTTAGGTAAATCTTCAAGGGTTGCTAAACCAAAGTAATCTAAAAATTCATGAGTTGTTTTATAAAGATTTGGTCGACCTGGCATAGTGCTTTTTCCTGCTTCTTTGACTAAACCTTTAGCAATTAGTCTACGTAAAGTATAGTCTGAGGAAAGACCTCTCATTTCATCTATTTCTACTCTTGTAATTGGTTCATTATAGGCTATAATGGCTAATACTTCTAAAGCTTGAGCACTAAGTTCACGATTTTCTGGAATTGTAAATAGTTTTTGATAGTAGGCTTTATGTTCTTCTTTGGTTGTTAGTTTAAAGGCATTTCCTAAAAAACGGATACGTAAGCCTCTATTTTTTTCTTCATATGAACTTTTAAGTTTTAGTAATAGGGCTTTTGCTTCATGCATATCAATTTCTAATATTTTACAGATTTCATTTAATGTAATTCCTTCATCGCCTTGGACAAATAAAAGGCCTTCTAATACTCCTTCTAAATCCATTTTAGATCATCTCCACTTCTATTGATTCAAAGTTTTCTTTTTGAAATAGTTTAATTTCTTTTGATTTACTCATTTCTAAGATAGCTAAAAAGGTTGCTATGATATAGTCTTTGGAAGGGACATCAAAGAGTTCTTCGAAAAGGCAAGATTTTCTAATTTGTAAGATGGAACGAATTTTTAAAACTTGCTTTTTTACACTGATTTCTTTACGAGTAATTTTTGTATCTAATGGTTCTTTATAATGTAACCTTATTTGGACATTTTGTAAAGCTTTTAATAAATCTTCGGCAGTTAAGCCAGTATTTTCTAATTCTGGTGTGGTTACATAGTTTTCTAGATGTTCAGGCAATTTCGTGTAAATTTCACTTCGTTTTTCTTCAAGTTCTTGTAAATCTTTAATAATATTTTTATATTTTTCGTATTCGATTATTTTTTGTTTTAAATCTTCTTCACTTGTAATATTGTATTCATCTTCACTATCAGGCTCTTCGTTTGTTTTACCAATAAGCATTTTACTTTTTAAATGAATTAAACTTGAAGCCATTAGGAGAAACTCACTGCCAATATCAATATTTAAGCTTTGAAGGGATTGAATATAATTTAAATAACTTTCAATAATTTCACTCATTTGGATTTCATAAATATCTAATTTTGTTTCTTTGACTAAATGTAGCAATAAATCCATTGGTCCGTCAAAATTTTCAATATGAATTTTGTAGTCCATAACTCCCACCCTTTTTTATTATACACAAAAAGCGCCAAAAGAAAAAGGTCAAAATGACCTAATTACAAGTATAACCTGATGTTTCTAGTTCAAAAGCAATCACGCGTGCTTCAGTATCTAATGGGTAGTAAATTGTGTCTGTAAAAGTCGTGTTATATGTTCCAACCGGTATTCTATTTAAATCGATCTCTGTTGTAAAGGTAAATCCTGTTGCAGTTGGTGTTAATGCGGACTCTACACCAGCAATATTATTATATGTTGCACTTAAGGTGGTGTACTGCGTAAGAACGTCATTGTAGTCAGCATTTGTGCTGTCATAAGAATAAGTTCTAGTCAAGCTTTGAAGGTTATATTCTGTCTCACTTTTGAAAACGTATTCTATGGTCTCGTTTGTTTTGGTGCAAGTTAGTATTGGTAAGTCTTCGTCATTTAAAACCAAAGAAACTGGAGGATAATCTTGTTCGGCTTTTTCAACTATTATAATTTTTGTTGGAACTCCTTCTTGGATAGCTTGTGCAACGTTGTATGAGAATGTTTGGCTTGCTGAGATCGTTGTATTTGCCATTTTAATCCGTTGTAAAAGCGTTAAGTCATCATCATAAAGCTCGATGTAGTAATCATTTTCTAAAAACATTGATCCAGAATCATTAATGTTTGTTATGGTTAATGTCAAATTACTACCGTTTATTGCTATATTACTAACTTGATAAGCTTCTAGATTTATTACGGTTGTTGGCAAAAGATCATAGTAAGTTGATTCATCATTATCGGTAGATGGTGGAGTTACAGGTGAATCTCCTCCAGAAGATGGTGGATTTGGACTTGGTGTTGGGGTTGGATTTTGTAATTCCGTAACAAAGTCCGTTATATAAGGAAGTCCAATGATACATGCCACAAATAAAAATATCCAGATAATCGCGACAATGGGCCCATTTTCTTTTGTCTCTAAATTTCCTACCGTTGTAGGCATTAACGGTGTTTTATCGATAACAACAGGTTCCTTTTTCTTTCTTTTCGACATAGTCATCACCCTTTAACATATTTATTATAACAAAGATTGGGGCTGAAAAAAAGAAAAAAGATCATTTCTGATCTTAATTTTTTGGTTTGAAGATAAAAGATAGGACAAAGGCAATGATTACGGCACTGGCAATGGCGGCTGAACTTTTAGATAGTAAGCCAGATACAAGTCCTAAAACTCCCATCTCTTTGTATCCTTCTAGAGCTCCTAAATAAAGCATATTGCCAAAATTAGAGATTTGTGCGGTCGCGCCAGCGCCACCCCACTCTATTAACTTCGGATAGATACCTAAAAAGGAAAGTAACGCTCCTAGAACTGTAAAGATGGATGTAATGTGACCTGGAGTCATTTTGGTGTTATCTAAAATAATTTGAGCAACTAGACAAAATGCGCCAGAAAGTAAAAAGGCATTTAGAAAGATCATGCTACCACCTCCAAACTAATTGCATGCGCAATGGCAGGAATAGATAGTTTCTGATTGACCAAAAACGGGTTATGTAAAGATCCTGTACCAATGAGCAAGATTTTTTTAGGCTTTTTTTGTTTTAAAATTTTATTAAATAAATATAATGGTAAGGCAACTGGACCACTGGCACCTGCAAAGGTTTCTTCTTGACTTTTCAAATAAAGTTCACATCCTGCATCTATATGGTTACTCATTTTGATTCCATAACTCCTTTTCATATATTCTTTTAATATTTTGGAACCGATGCAACCTAAATCACCGGTTAGAATCATATCATAGTAGTCAATACTGCGATTTAATTCTTGTAAATGATTTGTTATTACTTTGGCGGCGGCTGGAGCCATCACGGCACCCATATGCGAAGCGTCCATCATTCCCATGTCAATTACGGAGCCAATCGTGTAGCTTTCAAGTCGCAAGTCAGTTTTATCTTTTGTTAATAAAACGGCGACACTACCTGTGGCTGTAAAGGTTGTAGTTTTTGGCTTTGGAGCGCCATACTCGATTGGAAAACGAAATTGTTTTTCAGCAGCTAAGTTATGTGATGATGTTACACAGACGGCATTTGCTTTTCTTCGTGTTTCAATAAGTTCGCTAGCTAATATTAGACCTTCAACGAATGAGGCACAAGCGGAATAAACGCCTAAAAACGGAATGTTATAGTTGCTCGCGGCATAGCAAGAAACACTAATTTGATTTGATAAATCGCCACTGACTAGTAAATCAATATCGCTATGAAGTAGATGATTTTTTCTGAGAAGATTATCGATAACTACTCTTTGCATACGAATTTCTGCTTGTTCAAAGGTTTTCGCACGATAGTAATAATCGTCCATGACCAAATCATAGTCTTTAATACTCCCCTCTTTTTCTACTGGTCCAGCAATGCTAAAAGCATCTTTGATATATACACTATTTAGTTTTTTACTAGCCATAAATAATCACTCCTAAAACCGCAAAGAAAAAGCCACTAATCATTCCATATAATAGAACGCTTCCTGCTAATTTGAAAAAGTTTGATCCCAGACCGGTAATTAAGCCATCACGACGATAGTCTAGAGCTGAACTCGTTACAGAATGAGCAAAACCAGTTGTTGGCAAGAAAAGTCCTGCTTTACATTTACTGACCCAGTTATCAAAGAAGCCTAAAGCTGTAAATAGGCTTGCAATAAATATAATTGTTATACATAACCACACATACGACTCTGTTACTTCAACTCCAAAACTGTTTTGCAGAATGGTTACAAAGACTTGTCCTAGAAAACCTACCAGTCCTCCGACGACAAAGGCTACTATAGCATTTTTCAGTTTCTTTTCTTTTGGGGTAAATTCATCCACTAATTTTTGATATTCTTCTTTATTCATAATTTTCCTCCATTTTTATTATGAAGGGATATTGGTTATTTATACCAAAAATGTAAATGCGCAAAAAAAACTAAACAATTGTTTGACAGTTTGGAATAACTATGGTAAGATTGTGATAGGAGTTGAAAAAGAGATGAAAGAAGAAAAAAAGCTAACAAAAAAGCAGGAAATGGTTTTAGATTGTATTAAGCGTTATATGGCTGAGCATGGGTTTCCTCCTTCTGTACGTGAAATATGTCAAGAATTAGGTTTATCTAGTCCGGCTACTGTTCAAGCTCATTTAAATCATTTAAAAGATGCTGGTGTCATTAAAAATTCTAGTAATAAGTTTCGGACAATTGAACTTTTAGTTGATAATGAATATGCTAGTCAAAATGAGGATTTAATTAAAGTACCATTACTTGGAAAAATAACGGCTGGTAATCCTATTGAGGCTATTGAAAGACCTAATGAATTCTTTTCTTTACCTGCAGACTTGGTTCCTTTAAATAAAACCATTTTTACTCTTGAAGTTAGTGGTGAATCGATGATTAATAAAGGAATTTATGATGGGGATTATGTTATTGTTGAAAGACAAAATACAGCTTCTAATGGTGATATTGTGGTGGCAATGACTGATGAAAATGAAGTCACTTTAAAAACTTTTTATAAAGAAAAAGATCATATTCGTTTACAGCCAGAAAATGATACTATGCAACCTTTTATTTTTCCAAATGTCACTATTTTAGGTAAAGCCATTGGATTATTTCGAAAGTTTTAAAAATTGTTCACGTTTGATGTGAACTTTTTTGTTCAATAAGAAAGTATGAATGTCCTGTATGTAGAATTCAACTGGTGAAATTACAATGCTAGTAGAAACGTTTTAGAAGAGGGATTAAAAGAGTTAAGTCTAGCATAATAACAATTAAATAAAAAAGTACGGGGCGACACATCACGAATATGGTCTTTATAAAAAGAGAAATGGAGTACCGCGAGGTACGCCAAAGGAAGAATAGAAAATTTATTTTCTATGAATTCCTTTTTGTTCTGTAAAAAAAGATACCTTAGGGTATCTCAAAAAATTTATTTTTCAGGGATTTTGCTTTTCTAAATCCCATTGCCAATTTTCAATCTCTTCCATGTCCACACCATGTTCGACAATATATGCATGGTGTTTTTTTAACATGTCTTCACAGTATTGTTGTAATTTATAACTATCAAATTGAGGCAAATGTTTTAAAGCAAGTAAAATTAAATGGAAGCGATCTAATTTGTTTTGAACACGCATATCAAATGGAGTTGTAATCGTTCCTTCTTCGATGTAGCCACGGACATGAAGATTTTGGTTTGTTCTTTTATAGGTTAGTTCATGAATGACATTTGGATAGCCATGGAAAGCAAAGACAATTGGCTTATTTTTGGTAAAAATAGCATCATATTCTTGATCAGTAAGACCATGAGGATGAACGTCGTGTGATTCTAATTTCATTAGATCAACTATATTTACGACTCTTACTTTTAAATTAGGAAGCCAAGTTCGGAGTATACTTGTAGCAGCCATGACTTCAAGTGTAGGTGTATCTCCGGCACAAGCAAAAACTAAGTCTGGATTATTATCTAAATCATTACTTGCAAAGCCCCATATTCCTAGTCCTTTCTCACAATGACGGATTGCTTGTTTCATACTGAGCCATTGTGGTCTTGGGTGTTTGCTTGCTACAATAAGATTGATGTAGTTTTTGGTTTGTAAACAATGGTCTACTACAGATATTAACGTATTACTATCACAAGGCAGATAAATACGAGAAATGCTTGATTTTTTTGTTAATAGATGATTAATCATTCCTGGGTCTTGGTGAGTGTAGCCATTATGATCTTGTTGCCAACAATGACTTGTTACTAAAAGATTTAAGGAAGAAATTGGTTCACGCCATGAAAGTTCATTGGATACTTTAAGCCATTTTGCATGTTGACTTACCATGGAATCAACGATCCGAATAAACGATTCATAACTATGAAAAAGGCCATGTCTTCCTGTTAAGAGATATCCTTCTAACATCCCTTCACACATATGTTCTGATAAAAAACTATCAATTATTCTTCCCGCGTTATTTAAGTATTCATCATCTTTATATTTTTTACCTTCAAATTGACGACTAGTTACTTCAAATACGGCATGAAGACGATTAGATAGGGCTTCGTCTGGTCCAAAAATGCGGAAGTTATAGTTTTTCTTGTTTAAGGCAACAACTTCTCTTAAATATTCGCCTAGTACACGCATATCTTCTTTTTTGACTGATCCAGGATAGCCAACTTTTACACCAAAGTTCATGACATCTGGTAAAGTTAGTTCTTTTAAAAGTTTGCCTCCGTTAGCCACTTCATTTGAACCCATCCGTAAAGACTTTTCAGGAATTATTTGATATTCTTGTTTTAAGGTACCATTTTCATCGAATAATTCTTCTGGATGGTAACTTTTAAGCCAATCTTCTAAACGTTTTAAACTTTCTGGATGTTCTTTTGTCACTTCAATTGGTACTTGATGAGATCGAAAGCTTCCTTCAATTTTTTTGCCATCAATTTCTTTTGGTCCAGTCCATCCTTTTGGAGTTTTTAAAATAATCATAGGCCAGATTGGTCTAGAAGATACATTTTGTTCTCTTGCTTGGGTTTGGATTTCTAAAATACGTTCAACCACTGTATCCATTGTCTCAGCCATTAATTCATGCATCTTTATTGGATCATCGCCTTCTACAATGTATGGTGCCCATCCACATCCGCTGAAAAAGCTTTTTAGTTCGTCATTACTAATACGAGCAAACAAAGATGGATTGGCGATTTTATATCCATTTAAATGAAGAATGGGTAAAACTACTCCATCAGTTTTAGCATTTAGAAACTTGTTGCCATGCCATGATGTGGCTAAGGGACCGGTTTCTGCTTCACCATCGCCAACAATTACCGTGGCAATTAAGTTAGGATTATCTAGGACGGCACCAAAGGCATGGGCTAAACTATAGCCTAGTTCACCACCTTCATTTATACTTCCAGGAACTTCAGGAGCAACATGACTTGAAGTACCACCTGGAAAACTAAAGTGTTTTAAAAATTTGCGTAATCCCTCTTCATCTTGAGTAAACTCGGGATACTTTTCTGTATAACTTCCCTCTAAATAAACATTACTCATTGTTGCTTGACCAGCATGTCCAGGTCCGCTTATCCATAGCATATTTAAATGGTATTTATCGATCACACGATTGCAATGCGCATAGACAAAATTTTGACCAGGCGCACTTCCCCAATGGCCAACTAATTTTGATTTAATATCATCAAAAGATAAAGGCCTTTTTAATAATGGATTATCTTTTAAATATAGGGCTGCTGCTGAAATATAATTCGTCGCACGAAAATACCCATCAATTTTTTTTAACTCTTCTTCGTTTAAAGCTACTTTTTTCATTCTCTAACCCTCTCTATTCTAGAACTAGTATACAATAAATTTTCTAAAAACACAAAGAAATTAAAACAATAACAATGTTTAATATTACAGTTTCATTTTAATTTATGTTTAAATATTTGACTTTGAGCTGATATATTAACATAGTCTACCCTAGTTGTTTCCTAAAGATTTTGTTCGTCAATTGTTAATCCAGTTTGTTAAAGTTTTAAAATCTTGACTCATAATATTGTTCACGGCCATGTGAACTACCAGCCAGGGATTTTGCGGTAGTCCTGTCTCAAAGATGTACTTATTTTTTTAAAAAAACATTTTGATGAACCAAACGCATAAAGCTATTCCAAAATAGACAAAATAGTGAATGAAATTCTGAATGAAAGTCTCCCAGCTAAAGTAAGAAACATGAAAAAAATTTTTTAATAAGAAAATGGTTAAAAAATAAATTATTCCTCGATAGATTGTAAAAAGAAATACTGCTATTACTATTTTCATTAAATATAATTTTAATCTAGTTGTTCTAGTAAAGAGCATTTCTGGGGAATGAACCAATTCAAAATGTAAATATTTATAAAGAAAATACACCAGAATCATTCCTTGAAAGACATACCATAAAAATATTAAATAGTCATGGTCTAAAAGATGTATAAGCCCTAAAACAGAGAAAAACGATTCTTCTGATACAGAAATAGAATAGTAATAAACGAAAAATATATAAAACAAGATAAATAGAATGAACAATTTGCTTTTTAACACGTGTTTAAGGCATTTCATTTGATATAACATAAATCAAACCCTTCTTTCTCGAAAAAAATGAAAATAAAATTTCTGAAATATAATAAACAAACATCCTAAAAAGAAAATTTGGGCAACAGATACAGAAATTTCAAAGGGAACGGAAAAGTAGTTGGAAGCACTTAAATAATATTTAGGCAAAAATAAGGAGAAAGAAAACTCGGAAATAGAATTTGGAACATTATTATTTAATAAGCAAAGAACAAAAACTGGTCCCAAGAACATAATTTTTTTCTGTGAAAACAAAAAAGTGACGCAAATAATCTGAGCTAAAAAAGTTATAATAAAATACATTTTTAAGCAATATAATACTATATAAAGGGCAAAAGGAATACCATTGTAACTAAGTTCGAAATCAAAAATATCGGCATATAGCATCGCAACTGTGCAAGTAGATATAATAAGAAGAAAAGCCAAAAAAATTAATGATAATTTCCATATAGAATGTTTTAAAAAAGCACATAAATTGTCTAATGAACTTAATCGAACATAAACCATTGGATCAAACAGCATTTTAATCAAATCATATACAGCCCATACTAAAGTAATAAAATAGGCCCATATGAGTAAATTATAACGAAAAATGGATAATAATTTCACATAAAAATGAGGCACCAAAGTTGCGGAAAGAAACCCTCCTAAAAAACCAATAGTCAGTGGAATAAAATACAACCGAAATTTTTTTCTATTAATAAATGCAGAAAAAAGTTCGTTATAAAGCATTAGAGCTTTCCATTCTAGTCACTTTTTTGTTATCAAAATAATAAATTTCATCAGACATACTTGTTAAATCTTCCAAAATATGAGTTGAAAAAAGAATGATTTTTCCTTTTTTCTTTTCTTCTAAAAGATATGCCTTAATTTTCTTAACTGTCTCTTCCTCAACACCATTAAATGGCTCATCTAAGATCATGATTTTGGGGTTTTCCATAATAACTTGAGCAATACCTAACTTTTGTTTCATCCCAAGAGAATATATTCCAAATCTTTTATTTCTCTCTTCATAAAGGTTTACTTGTTTTAATGCTTCTTCTATTTCTTTATCGGAAATTTTATTTTGAACCTTTGCCAGTAAACGCAAGTTTTCCATACCACTTAAATCAGGGAAAAAATTAGGTTTCTCTATCAAAGCACGTAACTCAGGAACCATCTTGGTGACTGAAGCATAATTTTTTCCATCAAATAAAATTTCACCTGCATTTGGACGATAAAGATCACAAATCATTTTTAATAGAACAGATTTTCCTGAACCGTTTCTTCCGTAAAAACCATAAATATGTCCATCAATCAAAGTTAAATTAACATCTTCCAAAATAGTGTTTTGTTTAAATCGTTTAGATACATTTCGAATGATAATTTCCATAAAAATTACTCCCTTCCACCATTCTTATCGCAAGTAAAAATCAATTTTTCTTTATCTTTATAAACTAAGAACACCACAATCGACGATATTGCAGCAACACCCCCAACAGACAAAAACAAAGGACCAATTCCATAAGTTGTATTAAACCGGAATACATTCATAACGTTCAATAAAGTATTATATTCAATACCAAAGATGCCTTGGAGAATCACATCAGATAAAATGCCTTCAATGAATATTTCTCCGCCAATCAAGAAAATGAAACTTAGAATAATACTTTTAAAGAATGAAGGAACATAGCGGACAACAATCAAATATAGATTTACATAAAATATCGCATGAAGTATAGTATTTAATAAGTAAAGACCGCAAAATAAAATAGGCTGTTTAAGTAGTTCCGACGGCCAAGTTACTAACCCAGCCTGTTCTAATGAAAACGAAGGATCCATCGTTGTATTAGCAATGCACAAAACAAGCAAAATTAATGTAACTCCACCCATAATCCAAATGCTCTTGTAAGCAGTTTTAAAAAAACGTTTTAAGAACTTGTAGTAACTTTCTCGGCTTAAATAATTTGTAATAGCTTTTTGCTTTAAATAGCCATGACAATTATAGGCTGCTGTAATAAAAATAAGTATACTAATCACAATAATTAGATTTTTTATATCAAAAGCATTCACGTCAGCTAAAACAGAATAAAAATCAGGATCATAAATTTTTTGGTTTATAATATCGGGGCAGATTTTTTTTAGACTTTCCGAAGCTGTACCGTCGTCAAGAACTTGCTGACACATTTTTTGAGTTTCTAAGGACAACTGACTACTGTTTTTTTGATTTCTTGCACTTTCAAAAACAGGAACAGCTATGTATATTACACCCAAAACAATCGCAATAACAATAATAAGATTTTCTTTCAACTTTTTACTCATAAAACCACCATTTCTATACAATAATAAGAAAGAGAAGTAAAGAATATTTTTAATTAAATTAATAAAACTTATGGCAAATTATAATACCAATGACCTCTAAAGTTTGCGTTTAAAGGACTAAAGTCCATTCTAGTCCATAACAATTTATAAGTTCCTGGTAAGATCGTCCAATTATGCCAAAAATCTGATGTTTCCCCATTTTTAACAGTGATACCACTGTCTACATTTTGACCACTTTTAAGTTTTGCACCAATCATACAATCATTGCAAGGGTTAGTTATACTCGTAAATACATTTGAAACTCCAAATCTTTGTATACTCTCGGTTGTTTTCGTACGGTCGATTGTTTCAAAATATTGCTGAAATTTTGCAACTGCGCCAAATTCATAAACTTCTTCGGCTGCAACAACAGCAACTCCTAAAATGATGGAGATAGCTGTTGCCAAAAAAAATGTTTGAAAAAATCTTCTGTTTCTCATATCTAAACTCCTCTCTACAACACCCTTCACTCTCTACTTAAAATTATAGCATAGATATAAATATTAGCAAATGCTTTTATTCCCATCTTTGACACTTTTAGTATCTATTTTCTCGAGTGATTTCCTTGTATTCTTCCCATACATGGCGAGTTATCGCTTTTTGATGTGTGCTATCTATATAAATACTTTCATAATCAAGTAATCCATATTTTTCTGCTTGTTTTAAAATTTTTACAAATATTTTATAAAAGATATCGTCCTTTTGGTATTTTCTTCGATAGTTTTGACTAAATGTGGAAAAATTAGGAATAGTTTCATCCATTTCCAAATGTAAAAACCAACGATATGCCACATTAACTTGGCATTCTTCTGCAGTTTTTCTCATAGAATGAATGTCAAATATTATATTAATAAATGCCATCTTAAATAATATCACCGGTGGTATGCTAGGAGCTCCTATAGAACTATATAAATGCTTTACTTCTTCTTCAATAAAACGGAAGTCTATACAGTTTTCTAATTTTCTCACCAAATGATTTTGTGGGACTAATTCCTCTAATGTTTTATTTATAATTTTATTTTTTCTTTTTCCAATTCTTGACATTACCATTATTCATCCCGACCTTAAAAACAGTATAGCATAATCTCAAAAAAAAGAGAGACTTAATGTCATTTTAAGGTCGGAATGACGTCTCTCGTTAGTTAGTATATCATTTTTATAGCTTAAAAAAAAGACTGTTTTTTGAAAATCACAATAGACTTCCTTTGTCAACAGTCTGAAATATATATTCGAAAATATATATTTTAATTCACAATGGTCGAGAAGACAGGATTTGAACCTGCAACCCCTACATCCCAAATGTAGTGCACTACCAAATTGTGCTACTTCTCGGTCTTTAGTATAGTATACGCTGACTCCCTTAAAAGGTGCCAGTTATAATAAGTGGTGTACCCAGAGGGAGTCGAACCCCCAACCTTTAGATCCGTAGTCTAACGCTCTATCCAATTGAGCTATGGGTACATTGGTTCTTGCATATTGATTATATACCAAGACAATCAAAAATGCAAGATTTTTTTGTTTTACTTTTCGTCGTCTTTAACTACATGTAAAACATCTTCATTTTTATAGTATCCACATTTAGCACATGCACGATGTGGTCTTAATGCTTCTCCACATTTTGGACAAATAGTAATTGCTCCTACTTCTTTTTTCAAATGAGTACGACGCATTCTCTTTTTTGTCTTACTTGTTCTTCTGAAAGGAACTGCAAATAATTGAAGGTTAAGTTTCATAGTTTCACTCCTTTTCTTTATCCAGCAACTCCAATAAAGGAGCTAGTCTTGGATCAATATTCTCTCCACTCTTTTTCCCACTTACTTGGTACCCTTCGCCTTCTAGATGCAACTCATCAGCTAAGGTATAACTAATTGGGATTTCCAGTACAATATTTTCCCATAAAATGGCCAGAATATCAAGTGTATTTTTTGATTTTTCAAGAAATCGGCCACAAATTTCACTTTCTTCGTTGATTTTCTCTGTCAAATCGATTTGAAATGGGTATTCAACTGTTTCTGTAGTCCGAGCGTCTTCTAATAACAAATTTCCTTTTGCTTCTAAATGTAAATTGTCTTCTTGGTTTAAATCTTTCTTTATGGAAATTTTTACATCCACAGGTGAAATACCAACAATATCAATTTTTTGATAGTAAGATTCCGGAATAGTTATTTTTCCATGATATTCCATATCACGAATTGGGACATTTTGTAAATCAATATCCATATGAATCACCATCTTCATTATAAAGGGATTTTTAAATTTAAGCAACGAAAAGATTTGAACTATGGTAAAATAAAGCCAGGTGATGTAAATGAAAATCATTGGTATTATTTGTGAATATTCTCCATTTCATAATGGACACATTTATCATATTCAAAAAATTAAAGAAAAATATCCGGATAGCCTTTTGATTTTATGTTTGAACGGTTACTTTTTAGAACGTGGTCAAGTTAGTCTTCTTTCTAAAGAAAGCAAAATAAAAATCGCTTTACAATATCAAGTCGACTTGGTTATTGAGTTACCTCTCCTTTACGGTACTCAGTCGGCAGACAAGTTTGCTTATGCAAGTACATACTTATTAGATGCAATTGGAGCTCAAACCATTATCTTTGGTAGTGAATCTAAAGACATTGCACGTTTAGAGAGTATTGCCCTAAAACAATTAGATCCCAAGTTTACTTTTCTAGAAAGAAAAAATAAGAGCTATCCTCAAAATTTAGCGACTTCTTTAGCTGAGATAGATGTTATTCCACCTAATGACTTACTCGGCATTTCTTATATTAAAGCTATTTTAGAACATCGTTTTGCCCTTTCTTATGAGTGTATCAAAAGAACAAGTGATTTCCATGATTTGAAAAGTACAAATTCTATTATTTCGGCTTCCAATATTCGGGAAAAACTAAAGAATAATGAAGATGTCTCTTTTTATCTTCCGGCTTGTGCATATCAGGAGATTAAACCGATTGATGAGGATAAATTATTTGAACTTCTAAAATTCCGAATTCTCACTGATGCACATTTAGAGGAATACTTAGATGTTACAGAAGGTTTAGAAAACAAGCTTCGAAAGGAAATTTTAATGGCTACTAGTTATTCTGATCTTATTTGGCGTTGTAAAAGTAGTCGTTATACATATAATCGCCTTGCTCGTATGTTGTGTCACATCCTTTTAGGTATACGGAAATCTGACTCTAATATTCCTATTTCTTATATTCATATATTAGGATTTTCAAAGCGTGGTCAAGAATACTTAAAAAAACATCGCAAAGAGATCAAGTTGCCGACACATATAGATAGGACAAGTAAAATTTACTCTTTTGAGCTTGTCTCTAGCCAGCTTTATGATATGCTTACTCATGGTAATGCTTATGCTTTTGAAAAGAAAAATCATCCGATTACCATTGGTTCTAATGAATCTAGCCAAAAGTAGTCTTTTTCAGCAAAATCACAAACAAATAAGTTGTGATTTTTTTGTAGTTCTTCTAAGAAACGAGGTTTGATCACATTTGTTTCTAGTTTTAAATAAGTCTTATACAATTTCAAAGTGGTATTTTCTTTGCGATAAACATCGTGCATGCAATGGACATTTTTAAATTTTGTATAAAAGTAGTTGTCTTTAAATCGTTTAAATATGGCTACATCTAATTGTTTGATACTTATAGGTGTGATTAGTTGTTTTAGAAATAGAAAACTCACTTCTACTTCATTGGTTTCATAGTATATTGTTTCTAGCGTTCTATATAGTTCGTAGGGAGTCTTTTTAAGCATTTGTTTTAAATCTTCTTTAATTTCAAATAAATAAAAAGTACGCATTAAATCACCATCCGTTTATAGAATAGCAAAGAAAATGCATACTTTTTGTCGAATTATGTCTTATCTCATTAGAGATTCAATTTTTAGTTTTAATGAATCATAATCATAACTCATTTTTTGAAGAACTTCGATTGGAATACCGTTGTAGGCAAAGTCGTTGATTCCTAAAATGTATTCTTCATTAGTGGCAAAACGGTACCACAAAGATGGATCCCCAGCTTCTATGACAGCTGTTTTTACACCATCTGGTAAAATCGTTTTGATATAGGTATTCCCCATGCTCAAGAACAGTTCCATAGATGGCATGGATACTACGCGCAAATCTATTCCTACTCTTTCTAAATCAAAGGCAATTTGTAAAGCGCTTACTACTTCACTACCCGTGGCAATAATAATACCGTCTAAATGGACTTTTTCTGGTTTAATAATGTATGCTCCATTCATTACTTCTTTAGGGTTTGAACCTGGTAATTTCGGTATACTATTGCGACTAACAACTAAAGCACTCGGTTTATTTAACTTTAATATTGCTTCCCAACTGCCCATCACTTCTTCGATATCAGCAGGCCTGTAAACTGTAAAGTTTGGAATACTACGAAGCATAGTTAGCTCTTCTACCGGTATTTTGACCATTGATTCTTCACTGTGATACAAACTATCATGGGTGAATATGTAGGTTACAGGTAAATTCATTATTGCTGAAAGACGAAGCCCTGATTTCATTTCATCTGCATAGCACAAAAAAGTCGACCCATA
The DNA here is from genome assembly GCA_944355355.1 of uncultured Bacilli bacterium. Taxonomy (GTDB): domain Bacteria; phylum Bacillota_I; class Bacilli_A; order RF39; family UBA660; genus Ventrenecus. The sequence continues at coordinate 21,596 of CALVQE010000002.1, read as the reverse complement.
AACATGTAAACCTAGCATGCTCATACCATTTAATATGTGACTCATGGCTCTTTCCCGAGGTCCAAATCTTATATTGCGGCCTTTCGGCGTTTTAGAAGTCATATAATCGGTATTGTTTAGACCAGTTTGACAGACGAGTCCTAAACCAGCACTTCCCCCTAAAAACAGGTTTGTTTTAGGCGCAATTAAATTCATGATTTTGTAATTTGTTTCAATTAGAGATTCACGATAGCCATCATTGATTTTATAATTAGAAGAATCAAATCCTGGATCAAACATGTTACTTTCAAGCATATTTAAAACAGTATTCAAATTAGGACTATTTATATTTTTAGCTCTAGCATAACTATCTTTCCATTTGGTATACATTTTCGTTGTTCTTTCGCTTATCGCGTTACTGACATGAAGTAAAGAATCTTTGGAAATTTCAAATGGTGGCAAAAAGATATTGTATTTTTTCTTTAAATTGTTTACATCATCTAAAGATAGGACACCAGAATGTAAAATACTTTTTCCTTCGTTAAAGGAATCTTTGCCAATGATCGTTCTAAATACAAGTAAAGCTGGTCTATCTGCTTTTTTAGCCGCTTCGATTGTGCGAGCAATTTCTTTGATATTTGTGGCATCTTTAAGGGAATCTACATAAAATCCTTTGCTTGCAAAATTCTTTTCGATATCGGTATCTAATACACCATCTAATGAACCTTCAGCACTCATTTTGTTGCAATCATAAAGAAAGACTAAGTGATTTAATTTTTCACTTCCAGCAAAACTGAAGGCTTCTTCACTAGCTCCACTCATAATATCAGCATCACTAATAAAACAATATGTTGTGAAGTCTAAAAGATTTATGCGGGGATCTTCTTCTTTAATTAATGCTTCGGTATAACGTCTTGCTAAAGCAATACCTACAGCCATTCCTACACCATCTCCAGCATATCCGGTTGTTGCTTCACTAAATACAGGATTGTGATATTCAGGAGTACCTGGCGTATTTGATCCACAACGACGATAGTTCATTAGGTCTTCTTTTTTTAAGGGGAATCCAGCCATATGACACATTGCATAGTATAATGGGGTAATATGGCCACATGATAAAATTACCCGATCACGGTTAAAAAAACGCTCATTATTTGGAAAGATATTTAAAACCCGAGTAAATAAAGTATACATTACAGGAGCCATAGAAAGGCATATACCTGGACTTCCTCCACCTGCTCTATTAATGGTATCAATTGCTAATACTTTTAGTTCATTTACTGCACGAATATCATTTTGATTCACTCTTAGTCACTCCCTTATCTTACATGTATAAGTATAACAAAAAATCAGGCTTTAGTAAAATCTAATTTTGCAAAAATTCACTCTCCATTTTCATTGCAACTTCACTTTGTTCATTTAAATAACGACATCTTGCGTTTAACATTACTATTCCACAAAAGATTGTGAAATATAACAAGATTAAAACTCCATACTTTTTAATAAATTTTTCCATATACACTACCTTCTTTCTGATAACATTTTACCAAGAAACATTTGTTCGTGTCAACGGTGTTATGTACATTTGTTCGTTCATTTTACATTAAAAAAAAGAAAAAGTTGTTTTTCTCTTTCTTTATTGAAATCCATTCTACCTATTTAAGCATTTATGCTTGTATTACTCTATTTCTGGCTCAGATAATTGAACACTTATTTCGTCTAAAGTACCATCATTATCTCTATCGTATTTAAATGTATACGAATAGTCATTTGTCCATGCGGTCCAAGATAGTTGAATCTTGTTCATTTTAGAACGTTGCATCTCAATATATCTAGTTTCTCCTGGACCATTGTTGTCATACACTTCGATATAAAAGCGATTGGCATCTTCGTTATCTTGAATGAGTTTCGTTGCATTTATAGCATGTTCACCATAAATAATGGTTAAAATAGGAATATTTTGATCAAGTTTTTCAACAAGAGTAGCATATGTTTTGTCAGGATCTGATGAAAATGATAAACGAGAATCATCTACTTGAAGAACAAACAAACGATAAATTGCATTTAAAAGCTGATTTTCTTCTTTGGTTGTATTTTCATAAAATTTATCACTGTCTAAGTTAATTTGACCGCTTTGATATTTAGAATAACCATCTCCATTATAATCCACATCATAAACTGATGCTCCGATATCCATTAGAAGATCGTAATATTCTTGTTTAATCATTAACGTTTCATTTTCTACCCGATCACGATAATCGTTAGGTCGTTCATAAAAAAGAAAACGCATTGCCTCTGTTGTCATTTCATAGTCGTATAAGTTTTGATAGGTTTCAAAATAGGTATCTGTTAAATCATAGGCATTAGCTGGTTCAAACTGCTTGAAGATTGTATGTTTGTGAACAGCGTCTAAAGAAGTAGGTAATTGTTTTGTATAATAAAGTTGGGCAAACAAAGCCATACCGTAGCAATGTCCATTTGCAGATTTACTACTTCGGAAATTCGAAAAGGAAAAGCCATCACGATTAGCGAGGAACCCACTGTCTGCGATAACGGTACCATCTACTGTACCATCCTGATCAATATCAACGAGATTATAGTTTATTTTCGAAGCGATCGTCGCATAGATTTCATCTAAAGCATTAGCGTCTTTCGCATTATAATAAGCACACCCTGTTTCATTGGCTATAGCCGTCAAATCTTCTGTATCGATTTTACTACCTAGACCAATTATACAAATACTTACATTTTCCTCTTGAGCCGCCGAAATGATTTTTTGACGGTTAGCACTAAGAGACCCAGATGTATTTTTACCATCGGTTAAGAGCATTAAATAATGAGCGTTTTCCGTATCTTCAAACTCGGCAATTCCTTTTTCTAGGGCTTCAATGATATCTGTACCATTGGTATTGCTTTCCCAATTTGCTTTCATGCTGTTTACTTTTTCTTTGGCTGTAGTTATATTTTCTGTAAAATTTTGAATGTTTACATAATTTCCCGAAAATTCAGCAGCTCCAAACAAATAGCCTTTTCCTAACATATCCATGAGTTGATTTGTTAATGTTAACCTTTTGAATGTCGAATCGTTTCCTTCGGTTCCAACACTATTGTTATACCCGGCTTCAATCATTTGTTCTTCCGTATACATTGAAACGGAATTATCAATGACAAATAATAAATCTGTTTTTTGAGATTTTAATACCGTATTAGAATCGCCGATTAAATATTTTGAAAAATGATTTAATGTTGCCGTAATTGTTTGATTTGTTTTGTTCACTGTTGTTTCTACTGGCTCTAATGCTTTTGTTTCTTCATTAAAATAATATAATGTTAAATTATCCTCATTTAATTCTTTAGCATTTACTTTTTCTATAGAATAAGGAATTTCTACCGTGGCACTTTCTAAGGTTCCACTCGTATAAAAGTTATATACTGTGTTTAATAAGCCATTTGTCTCATCAAAAGCATCACTTTCATAAACATCTATCGTTGAGCTTGGAATATTTCCTTTGCCATTTATGTTTAGGGAAATGCCACTTTTTTCATCAATAATTTGATATGTTAAAGATCTTTGACCATCTTTTTGACCATCACCATTGGAATCTTCTAGTAAAGGATTTAAGCCCAAGGCAAGTTCATCCCCATCGTTTAAGCCTTCATTATCACTGTCTGCTTTTAATGGATTTGTTAGACTTTCTTGCACTTCATAAGAATCTAATAGTCCATCTTGGTCGCTGTCTGCAGAATGGATATTTGTACCGATACTTTTTTCTTTACCATCTGTTAAACCATCGTTATCACTGTCGGTTTCGTCACTACTCTCTTCAGCTACCACACCATTTAAATTTGACTCTTTTAATGTTTGAATTACGGTCACTTCTTTGGTTATCTTTTTACCACTTGGCGTTTTGGCGGTAATGGTATAGGTACCCGTTTCAACAGGTAAAGTCCATTGGACATTTGTACCTTCAAACTCTATATTTCCTCCAGTTACTTCAAAAGATATGTTGGTGATAGGTTCTTCATTTTTATCATAGGCTAAGACCGCAAGAGAAAGCACTCCACCTTCAGTATAGGAAACATTATAGTCTTTAGCTTCTTCGTCCCACTGAATTTTAGAAAAATCATATAGTGTTTGAAATAATATAAATGCTATAATGAAAACTGTTAAACTGCTTACACTTATCCAGAAGCTTTTTTGATGTTGTTTTATAAAATTCACACTATATTGAATACCTGATTTTATTTTTAAAGCAATTGGCTTTAGAGGATTTTTTTGCTCAAGTTGCTCAGCGACTGTTAGTTTTTTTTTAATTTGTGACATCTCATAACCACAGTTTGGACAAACCCCTCGTCACCATTCAATTTTTGACCACAATTGGGACAAAACATATTCTCACATCCTTTTATTTTAATAAATCCAAAATATTATCTAATTCATCACTTACAGTTACGGTAAAAAACTTAATGTAAACGTAGTAAGCAGCAACAAGTAAGATTGATAAGCAAATCAAATGAAAATAATATTTTTGATTTCCTTCCATTGGAATTTCTTGACCTACACCTTCATATAAAATTAAAATGGTATATACTAGTCCAAAGATTGTTACGACTATTCCAAGTGGAGCATAAATCAAAGACAGTAATGGTGCTATTACTAAAGCACAAAGTAAGAATGGAACGGCACTTAAAGCTCCTAATCCAAGAAGACGTGCAAAGTTAGCTTGACGTTTTAAAATAGCACTAGCAATATAATAAACAGCTGCAATGGCGGCAATTCCTCCAGCATAAGCAAGAAGATTTGTGCCAATCACTTTAACGTATTCTACATTTTTTAAATTGTCCCATACCCAAGTGGTTGTCGTTCCTTTTAAGATGTTGTAATTGGTTACAACAACGGCGTTCATCATCGTTTGAATTAAAGACGCAAGTGTTGCAATTATAGCAACAATTCCAGTTAAAATAGCCGAGTTTTTTAAATCACTAAATTTGGCTAGTTCTTCTTTTATAGCTGTAAATGGTTTTAAAATTACAGCTAAAATGATAAAGAAATAATTTTTTATGGTTATACTAGAAGTTCTCGAAACCACTGGTGTAGTAACGGCAGGTGATTCCACATTTTGGGTCGGTTGTGGAGAAACACTTGGTCCTGCGCTAACAAAACTGGCCATCCCAGATGGTATATTTTGACTTGGAGAATTCACTTGTACGGGTTCTACCCCAACATTATTTGGCGTAACTGGCGTTTGGACATTCGAAAAAATATTGTCATTTTGAGGTGGCGTAGTCATCGCTTTACCACACTTTACACAGAAATTTGAGCCATCGATATTTTGGGCTTTACAATTTGGACAAATCATATAAACTACTTCCCTTCACTTTCATTTGAATCATCTTTTATAAAACTAGAAACAATACTATTGTCGACAAAAGAATTAATCAAGGCATTTCCTAGGCTTTCTCCGGTTACACTTGTGTTGTTTGCACCATGAATTTTGGCATTTGATAAGCCTTTTCTTTTCGTTATAAAACGATCCTGTTTTCTCATATTTGAGACATTTGTTTTGGTCTCAGTTTCGTACTTATGACGAGCATTAAAATTACGATATTTTGCTAAAATTACAAAGAAATAAATAAAACCTATTGTAGCAAATAAAAAACTATAATCAAAATCAATAAATAACATTGCAAATATTCCTAAAATTTCAATGATGAATGAAACTCCGAGTAATTTTGGCATATAAATTGGCACACTGCCCATTGTTTCTTTTGTTCTTGCGTTTACAGCTACATAGTGTAAGATTTTCTTATCTCCATTTACTTGCTGATAACTGTATAGCCAAACTGGCAAATAAGCCGATTTCCATTGTTCACCTCTAACATTAACGTTTTGCGTAGCCCAAGCTACTCCACGATCGTATTGGGAAAGTGAATCGTTGGCTGCAAATTTAGCAATATCGGTCGCTTGACTAGTTACATGTCCTTTTAAGGCATCGACGTTCACATCTCTTTTTTCAGATGTATATCCCTTTAAATAGTTAGCGTTGTATTGGACACAATTTTCAATGTCAAAAGGCATGATGGCATTGATTACGTTATTTGTTTTATCTGAGGCGTTTTTATTTAGTCGATCTTTATTAGACTCAACAGTAAGTCCATGAATGGTGACATCAAATTCTCTTTCAACAGCATAAACATCAGCATCATAATACGTTTCAGTATGATCACCATTTCTTCTTACATATTTACGTGTTGTATGTTCCCCTTCCCCAACTAAAAGGGCATGAGCATTCATATCAACAACCATATAAGGAAAATAAACGCCCATAATATTTTCAGAAGTAAATTCCGCTTTAAATTTTGGATGAGCATAAAACTGTCTTTTTTTAACAAAGTCCTGAATCTTTGCTTCTGCATCACTTTTGGTGATTTTAAAAGGCAAAAGCATATCGGGGATAGCACCATTTGGAATCTGTTGATTTACAGATAAAGTATTACGGCACCAGTGACAACGAGCTTGAGAGGCAGAAGATGTATCTATGACAACTTCTGCTCCGCAGCTACTACACTTAAAAGTAACTATGTCATTTGCATCGGCCACTATGTCCTGTGCTCCAGACCCTAAAACTTGTCCTTCAAGTTTACTAATATCTGTATCTATTCCTACAGCTTTAACCGGATCAAATTCATGACGACAATAATTGCATCTCAAACGTCCATTAGACGGATTTAATGAGATATCAGTCGCCCCACACTTTGGGCATTTGTTTTGACCGTCTTTAGCCCCGATGTCTGTTTCTACAATCGTTGGAGATTCAGTTTGGGAAGATAAATTTTCTAAATTATTCCCTTGCATAATTAAATTCCTAGCAATTTTTTCTTGGCTGCCTCAAAATCTTCCGCAGTAATCACACCATTATCTAATAGTTTTTTTAGTTCTGTTAATTTTGCATATAGATCTTCTTGAGCTGGTTGGGCTGATGTTTGAGTTGGTTGAACAGGTTGAGTGCTTGGTTGAGCTTGGCCAACATTAATAAATGGATTTGGTTGATTTGTAGCAGGTTGGGCAACACCTTGCATCATACCGCCAGCAGCATTCATACCCATTCCCATAAAGGCCATGGCAGCTCCGCCACCATTTTCGTTTTCACCAGCAGCTTGAACACCACGAGCAACAGCTTGTTGCATGAAAGCATTGCCTCTTGAACCTGATAGGGCATCAGCCTTTTTAACATCGCTTAGTAATGCTTTAGAATCTTCATCGTATTCAATTGCTTGAATTGCTACTTTGACAATTTCAAGGCCACGATCAGACTTCCATTGATAACCTTCTTCTACAGCAGCAGATAAAGACTGAGCAAAGCCTATTTGATCACCTTGAATTTTCGAAATACGATTCCCTTTATTTGGATCATTTGTATATTGTGAGAAAGCTGCGGATAAGCTACTTACTACTTCATTAAATAATTGTGTTCCTGCGTCATTATCCATATCTGCAAAATCGAAAACAGGTGCTCCTGGTTGTAAGTATTTTGCAGGAACAAAGTTTTTGACAAATAATAATGGATCAACAATTTTTAACGTATATGTTCCTCTTGTCATTGCTCCTACTTGAGCATTTAAGTATGCATCATCCCAATAAATTTCAGATTGAGTACCAAACCGATTATTTGGAATTTCTTTTAAGTTAACATAAAATGCTGTTTGTTCAGATCCTGGTTGACCACCAAATTTAAATCTTTCCCAAGATTGTCCTATTGTTGATGATAGAATACCATTTCCTGAGAACATTGATTTAGAATTTGGATCATCTGATGTATAAATAAATCCTCCTGGTTCAGCTATTAATCCTGTAATAGCTCCGTCTTGTAATGTGATTAATGCTGTTCCTTCAGGAACAATGATTTTACTACCATTGGTAATGATATTTTCAGAACCTTGAGTATTTGAACCACGTCCAGCATTCGTCCCTTGTGGAACTGCTTCAAAAATGGCTGCAGTACTAGGCACACCTCCTCTTGGACCATAGAAATCTTTCCATTGATCTGCAAAAGCGCCACCCAATGCGCCAGTAAATGCTTTAATAAAACCCATAAATATACCTCTTTTCTTTAGCATTTCTTTTGATAGTCGATTAACACGAGAGTTATACTTAGTTTAAACTCCACACTTAACGTTTATAATCTCTCTATCCTTTTTCATTGTACCATACTTTAATGGGTTGCCAATCTATTTTTTTAGAAATAAGCCAAAAAAGTAGACAATCGTCATAAAATGTCTACTTGTTATCTACTGGTTTAATGACTTTTAAACCACCCATATAAGGTTGTAATACTTTAGGAATTTTGATACTGCCGTCCTCCAAATAATTGTTTTCTACTAAGGCAATCAAAGCTCTTGTATTGGCGAGTACTGTATTATTTAGAGTTGCTAAGTATTCGTTGCCATGGTCTGTTTTCATTCTAATTTGCAATCTTCTTGCTTGCGCATCACCTAGAGTTGAGCAAGAACCTACTTCAAAATATTTTTGTTGTCTTGGACTCCATGCTTCAACATCACAAGATTTTACTTTTAAATCTGCTAAATCGCCTGAGCAACATTCAAGAGTGCGAACTGGAATATCCATATTACGGAACAATTCAACGGTATAAGACCACATTTTATTATACCAGTCCATAGCCTCTTTTGGTTTACATAGAACAATCATTTCTTGTTTTTCAAACTGATGAACACGGTAGATACCACGTTCTTCAATACCATGAGCCCCGACTTCTTTACGGAAACATGGAGAATATGATGTCATCGTGATTGGAAGTTTACTTTCATCGATCAGTTGACCTTTAAATTTACCGATCATACTATGTTCACTTGTTCCAATTAGATACAAGTCTTCTCCTTCAATTTTATACATCATGGCATCCATTTCAGCAAAAGACATAACACCAGTAACTACATCGCTGCGAATCATAAATGGTGGTATACAGTATGTGAAGCCTTTATCGATCATAAAGTCTCTAGCATAAGACAACATAGCTGATGAAAGTCTAGCAATATTGCCCATAAGATAATAAAAACCATTACCACTTACACGACCTGCAGAATCTTTATCTAAACCACCTACTCGTTCAAAGATATCGGCATGATATGGAATTTCGTAATCTGGCACAGCTGGTTCTCCAAATTTTTCAATTTCAACATTTTCAGAGTCATCTTTACCGATTGGTACACTGTCATCAATGATGTTTGGAATAATCATCATTTTTTCTTTGATTTGAGCAGTAAGAGTAGATTCTTCTTTTTCAATGTTTTCTAATTCTTCGTTGATTTTACCTACTCTTTTTTTCTTTTCTTCAGCTTCTTCTTTCTTTCCTTCTTTTAATAGAACGCCAATCATGCTACTCGTTTCATTGCGTTCTTTTCTTAAAGTATCACCTTTTAGTTTTAACGTCCGATTTTGTTCGTCTAATAAAGCCACCTCATCTACTAGAGGCAACTTTTCTTCTTGAAATTTCTTTTTAATATTTTCCTTTACTTTTTCTGGATTTTCCCGAATTAATTTAATATCTATCATTTTCCTCACCTTTCATTTTTTCAATAATTTTACAATATGCTTTTATGTATTTTTTTGTTCTTTGCAAGTCTTTTTCTGTGACTTTTTCTAGTCTTAATAAATCCATATTATGAAGCAAATCTTTTAGTTTTATAGCCAAAGCATTTTTGTTATTCGAAGCAACGAGGTGATCAATATATTCATCATAAGAATCATATGTATTTGTCAGGATTTCTAATACTGTAATGAAGTCGTGGTCATAACCCAAATTTCGTAAATCTTCACTTGTTACAGGTGTGTCTTCCAAAACATCGTGCATTAAAGCCATGGATTTTAATCTAGGATTTTTGAAATCGTTGCTAACATGTCTTAGATGGTCCATATAGTTTTTATGGGCTTTATCACTTTTATCATTAAAAAGGGCTTTTACTAAGACCATGGATCGATTATAAATGCTTTTGTTTCGATAAAACTTGATTTGCTCTTCTGTAAACATATGTGCCTCCAAAGAAAAAAGGATAGTACTTAAAGGAGTCATATAGACGGTACCATCCTTATTTTTACTCACTGTGATAACGGGACTCCCCCGGAAATGATTAATTTCTCTAGAAAGGAGATTCATGAATGATTTTATAATTGTTTCCACCAACCACAATCTCTCTACAATAAAAAACATTCACTACTTGTCTTTCTTTAACGATTTCATAAGTATTATAACACGTTTTTTCTTTCGTGGCATATTTTTCTTAAATTTTGTTTATTAAAACACTTAAAATATGAGAACTTTGTTTACTTTTTCAATGAATAACCTATAATTCCACGCTGGAAAAATATTGATTTTAGCATGTTTTTTTGGTATTATGAATATGTCAAGGAAACTTGCATAAAATAAAAAAAGAGGAACATTTGATTTTGCAAGCGAATGTCACCTCCAATTTAGTTGGGTTTGACACTCTAATAATGCGTTAGAGTGTCTTTTTTTGCCCTCAATCATTATGATACTTTTGAATATATTAAAAGCAACCATTCCATGCCATTAACGACACATTTTTCTTAAGGTTGGCATAAAATCTTCTGGATTCTTATTCAGTGGTACAAGACGCTCATCTTCTTTTTGCATTAGAAAAAGAAAGTTATACACTTCAAAATAAGAAAGGACGTTTTCTAAGCATTTTTTTTTATAATCCGAAAGAGTTTCTGGAAAATAGATATAGCCCCATGGATTGCTTATCTCGTTACTAGGATCTCCATAATAAAAAAGCATATAGTGATTGGAAACTAAATGAAAATCATTTTCTTGATGAACAGTTTCGGCTAGATCGCGATAATTTAGTATCTTTGTTAAATTTGGAATTGTTCGATATAGTTCGCGAATAGCCCACATATGATATTTTAAAAACTTTCCTCTTAAGACTTGATAAGTTTCTTGTTCACTGCAAATATAGTTTAAGGCATAGTTGCGTGGATCTAAAAGATCTGGGTAACATAATAATTCACTTTGTGTTTCAGGGGAAAATTCATTTAAATGGCCTCGGCCATCGTACCAATATTTCATGGTTTCATCTCTCTTTCTAAGTAAGCTTTAATTAAGTTCACAATATAATTAATTTCTTCCCCATTTAATTCTTTGTTTTTGGCTATGTGATGCCATTTATACAAACATTCACGACAACAAGTGGCTGTGGCATGCTGAGCAATAAAGACTGGATGTCCTTTCCAAGGTGTTTGATGTCCATCGTTTAAAGGATGAGCTGGAGCAAGTCTTTTGGTAATAAAATCTATGGCATGACTTTCAATAGTGGTCCATCCTTTTTCTTTAATATATTCTTTATCCGTTTCTTTTAAATGAAAACGACTACGAAATTTAGAACGCGCTAAGGTATCTAGCTTATTTTGTATGTCCATAGCCTAGTTTCCGGATTCTTTTATACATCCCTTTGTGTCTCTTTTCAAATTGGTTATGGCTACTGTATAGTGTTGGAAGGATGAGGTATGGTTTTCCATTTACTAGCTGAGTACAACTATCGGTTCCTTTTGAATAATTTCGTTCATAAATCTCGTTTCCATGTCTATATTGCTTGCCAATTAGCTGTTTATTATCATAAGAAGAATAAGAATATACTTTAGATGCCATGAATTTCTCGTTTATATAATATTCCTCAGTCAGAACGTGTTTTTTAGCATCATCAATTGTTACTTTAGTCACACCATTTTGAAGGAAATAGGCATGATAAGTTCCACAGGAACGGGCCAAATCATAAAAATGAATTGTTAGTTCTTTTAAAGTTTCTTTATCATAGTCACAAATGACATTTAAATTCATGACTTCTTTATCTAATTCATATGAAAATCGAGAATTATTTTGATTATCACTTATGGCAAGGACTGGAATGCACTTTTCTTCATGCATAGCCTTTAATATTTCTTCGAGTGTTTTATAAGAGTGAAGAAAAGAAAGACGTTCTACTTCTTTCTTCACTTCTTCTAGTGTACTATAGTTTATTAAGGGATAAATCATTTTTTCTCCTCAATTCGTTTTTGTAAATAATCTTTAAATTCATTTATAGAGACCGTAGTTGTTTCTTCACCGCCAGACTTGCGATAGCTAATTTGTTTGTTGTCGACTTCTTTTTGGCCTAAAATAACCGTGATTGGAATTTTTTTGACGACAGACTCACGCATTCTATAACTTAATTTTTCGTTACGATCATCTAGGGTTACACGATATCCTGCTTGTTCTAACCCAGCTTGAATTTCTTTGGCATAAGCTAGGTGATGTTCTAAGTTAACCGGAATGATGTTTATTCCTACAGGAGCAAGCCATAGTGGTAAAACGCCTTTTGTCTCTTCTAATAAGAAGGCTACGAAACGGTCTAATGAACCTAATATTGCGCGATGGATAACTACTGGTCTTTGCTTTTCTCCAGCTTCATCTATATAAGTTAATTCGAAGCGTTCAGGAAGTTGATAATCTAATTGAACAGTAGATAAGGATACATCATGACCGATCGCACTTTTGACTTGAACGTCCAATTTAGGTCCATAAAAGGCTGCTTCTCCTTCTGCTTCGTAGTAGTCAGCATTCATGCTTTCTAATACTTCTCTTAATTCTTTTTCACTTTGTTCCCAAAGCTCATCATTGCCAAAGTATTTTTCGGTATTATTTTTATCTCTTAAAGAAAGACGGAAACGAAAGTCTTTAAAACCAAAATCTTTATAGACATCTAAGATTAGATCAATAACAGCTTTAAATTCTTCTTTGATTTGGTCTTTCGTACAGAAAATGTGTGAGTCGTTTTGAGTAAAGGCTCTTGTTCTTTCGATTCCACATAAAGAGCCACTTGATTCATAACGAAAATCATTAGCAATCTCAGCTATACGAACAGGTAAATCACGATAAGAATGTAGAGAGTTTTTAAACATCATCATATGATGAGGACAATTCATTGGTCTTAAGACATATGCTTCATTATCTAGTTCCATTGCTGGAAACATATCTTCTTTATAGTGATCCCAATGACCACTTGTTTTATATAAATCAACACTTCCGAGTGAAGGGGTCATGACATGTTTGTAGCCATGAGCAAGTTCTTTATCGGTAATGTAATCAACAAGCGTACGGCGAAGAATAAATCCGTTTGGGAGCCACATAGGAAGTCCTTTTCCAACAAGATCAGAAAACATAAATATTCCTAATTCTTTCCCTAATTTACGATGATCTCTTTCTTTAGCCTCTTCAAGTTCTTGTAAGTGTTGTTCTAGCTCTTCTTCAGTTTTAAAACATACACCATAAACACGTTGTAAAACTTTGTTGTTTGAATCTCCTTTGTAGTATGCTCCACTGAAACGTAAAAGTTTAAAGTGTTTGCATTCTTTAACACTTTCTACATGTGGGCCACGACATAGATCCGTAAAGTCACCTTGCGTATAACAAGAAATCACTTCCCCTTCAGGCATGTTTTCAATAAGATCAATTTTATATTCATCATCTTTGAACATTTCTAAAGCTTCTTCTTTTGTTAGTTCTTTACGAATGATTCTCTTGCCATCTTTGGCAATTTTTTTCATTTCTTTACTAATTTTTTCTAAATCCTCTTCTGTTAGGGTTATATCTCCTAAATCCATGTCATAGTAAAAACCTTCTTCTATAACAGGTCCAACCCAAAATTTGGCATTAGGATACAAATGCTTAACTGCTTGAGCCATTAAATGGGCACAGCTATGATTTAATTTGCTTAATTCTTCATTTTCTTTGATATTTTCCATTTTCTTCTTCCTTTCTTCCTCGAGTTCATTATCTTATTTTATGAGAACAATGTCTTTAAAATTCAAAAAAAGGATGGAACCTCAGGAGTCATGAAGACGGTACCATCCTTATTTTAACTTTATTATTGATAACGGAACTAACCGGATTTTATTAAATCTCTACAAAAGTAGTAACAAAAAGCTTTTCTTGTCTAGTTTCCACCTACTCTAAACTCTCTTGAAAGAAAATTTCTTTTTATCGTGTCTTTTGATCAACGATTTATGAACTTAGAATAGCACTTTTAATTAGGAATTGCAAGTATTTTTTGCCTATACCACTCCATCCCAAGAAGGATCTGTTGGTTTATTGGCAGGACAATATGAAAACATATCTCTAATATTCGCATTATTTGCATAAATAAAATTATTGCCATAAGTTATATTAGTCAAACTGCTAGCTCCTCCAAACATCCAACTCATATCCGTAACATTCGAAGTATCAAAATGACTTAAATTTAACCTTGTCAATGAAGACATATCAGTAAACATAAAACTCATATCCGTGACATTTGAAGTATCAAAATGACTTAAATCTAATTCTGTTAGAGCAGTCATATTATTAAACATTTCACTCATATCGGTAACATTCGAGGTATCAAAGGAACTTAAATCTAATTCGGTAAAGAAAGTAGCCCGAAACATACCACTCATATCCGTGACATTTGAAGTATCAAAGGAACTTAAATCTAATTCAATTAAAGATTCCATACCTCTAAACATATAACTCATATTTGTGACATTAGAAGTATCAAAGGAACTTAAATTTAAACTTGTTAAGTCGGGCACGAATTCCGTATAAAACATATAACTCATATTGGTAACATTCGAGGTATCAAAGGAACTTAGATCTAATTCGGTTAAGGATGACACATTATAAAACATACTACTCATATCTGTAACATTTGAGGTATCAAATGAACTTAAATCTAATGCAGTTAAGGATAACATTTCGCCAAACATACGACTCATATCTGTAACATTGGAAGTATCAAAAGAGCTTAAATCTAAAGTAGTCAAAGATGATACACTATCAAACATATCACTCATATTGCTTACATAGCTTGTGTCTAGATTTTCCAAATTATTAATTTCCGTTAAGTTCATAAACAATCCAAATAACCATGAACTATCATAATTAGCATACACTTTACTATTAGACTGGATATACATATCATAAGCAACTATTGTATCACCAGTCCAAAAATCTTCAAGCGTTCCATTTTCCACAAGATAAGCCATGATACTTCCATCTTGATTTGCTGAGATATCATATGTGTATGCTGGATTATCTTTTGGAGTTAAGGTGCTCTCAAAAGTAATGGTTTTTATATTTAGATTATGTTGCCAAAAAGAATCACTAGTTATTTGCATTGTATCCCAATTTATATCTCCTTCTCCAGTTTCTGGATCAATAGTAAAGTCTTTAGCCATGATCATATTACTTGGTGCCTCTCTATAACTACTTATAATAGATATCTTACCGTTATATGTAGCATTCATAACTTCATCAATAACTGGCGTATCATAATCTAACCATAATCTTAATTCAAAAGTTTTACTCATCTTTCCTTGAATAATTCCTGTATCTAATTTATAGGCTTTTATAGCCCCATCAATTGTAGTACCCACTTCATAATCACTTGTTAAGTTATTCGTACTAACATTACTACTATCTTTCTCAATTAAGTTAGCTTTAAGGTATTCATCTGGTAAGACTTTAACACCCTCATCTTGACTCATTGTCTCTAAGTTAATTTGATAGCTTGCTGGTCCATCACATGTATTTTCAATGGTGAAGGTGTATGGGGTTAATGAGGAACCTTCACTATTAGTAATGGGATATGCTTTTTGTAAGTTAATATCATTACTATCTACAAAAGTAATATTGAAACAATCTGTTGTTACCACATTGGTATTCGTCTGTTGTAGAGTTAATTGCCAGTAAGCATAGGTTATACCTATAAACACACAGATAAGAAGAACTAATCCTCCTATTAAAAAATATTTACTTTTCTCTTTGGTCATATACTACACACTCCTACTTCTATTATGATTCATACTATCGTATTTATTACGATAATTATTATATCAAAAAAACAACTGTAAAGTAAATTTACAATTGTTTGACGTTATTTATGTTTTTGTTTATCATATATTTCATGGGCTTCAAGACCATATTCTTTGGTTAAAGGATCTTTAAAGAGAAAGTTTTTGACTGGGAATAAGGTCGCGGTCATATAAATACCAAAAATAATAAATGTACCTACAGCACCAATGTAGTTTATGGTAAATGGAAGGGCTGGCATTTTTAAAATAGCATAGAAAACGATTTGGCTTAAGGCAATGGTGATATAGAAAGATAAGATATCAATAACTAGGATTGGTTTTTTGGTTAGGCTTGTGTAGGAATAAAAAATAAGGGGAATTACAAGAATGATGGTTAGTAAGCTTAGGACTTTAGCAAAGAAGTAATTTGGATTCGTTCCATAGCAAAAGCCATCATAAAGGGAATATAAAAGGGTTGGTGTTAAAGCGATTTTTATATGTTCCCAGGTACTTTCATTCACGGCAGCAAATAAGGCCATGATTTTATTGTGATGACTAAATTCATATGTAAAATGTAATAATGTTCCGACTACAGATATTATAATAATAGCAATTAGCATAGTTTTTCTCTCCTTTTATTCTTTTTGACATTTTGGACAATAGTATGTACTTCTTCCGCCTATGAAAATTTTAGATATTGGTGTTTTACATATTAAACAGGGTTCTTGTTCTTTTTTATGAACCATTAGACGTTGTTGGAAACGTCCTGTTACGCCTAGAGAACTTGTATAGCTTCTGATGGTTGTACCACCCATTTCTATTGCTTCAGTAATAATTTTATAAGCAGCTTCTTTTATTTTTTCACATTCTTCAAGGGTTATCTTGTTTCCTTTTTTTAAAGGATATATACGCGCTGCAAACAAGACTTCGTTTGCATAAATGTTTCCTAGACCACTGATAATGGTTTGATCTAACAATAAGGTTTTTATTGGTAAGTTATGACGATGGAATTTTTCGTAAAGATATTCTTTAGTTAGTTTTTTATCAATTGGTTCAATACCTTGTTTTTTTATTCCTTCAAATTCATAAAGTTCTTCTTTATGAATAAGTTTCATACGGCCAAATTTACGGGTATCGTGGTATCTTAAAGTTGTGTTATCTTCAAAGGTAATTATAATGTGTTCATGTTTTTCTATTGGTTCTGTTACATCTTTGATAAAGAACTTTCCTTCCATTCGCAAGTGGCTTAATAAATCGTAATGTTCAGTTTCAAAGATAAGCCACTTTCCAATACGTTTGATATCAATAAATGACTCTCCTATAAGATTTTGAATAAATTCTTGTTCTTCGTTTAACAAGATCGGTTTATAGAGGATTTGAACGTTTTTGACTTTCTTTTTTAGAATACGTTTTTTTAGGGTATTGCGGACAGTTTCTACTTCAGCAATTTCTGGCATTTTTATTTCTCCTTTCGACTAGAGGCAACTAACCAATGAAAAAGAGTGTCATCTTCCGTAATTTCAGGATGCCATTGTACGCCTATAATGGAATTATCCTTTTGCGTATATTCCACTGCTTCGGGAAGATGATCTTTTGTTGTTGCGCTTAAAGTTAATGTTTTACTTACTCTTGCTACACCAATGGAATGAAGGCTTACCACAAATAATTCTTTTTCTTTATATAATGAAGATAAAAGAGTATTTGGTTTTATCTTGACAAGATGTTTAGCTACATTGATCGTTTCTTCGTTTTTGGTTACATAATGATTATGTAAAGTCATATCTTCTACTTTAGTCAAGTATGGATTGTTCTTTTGTCCTTCTTCATAGACTTCCCTAAAGGTTTTAGATTTTGAGGCCGTCTTATCTTCTAAAACATTAAAGAAAGTTGTAATTGCTTGCATACCAAGACAAATCCCAAGAAGTGGTTTATGGGTATTTATTGCGTCTTCGATTACCCTATAAAATTCAGGCCATATTTTATTTCCACCAGGCCATAGATACCCATCGCATAAGATAATCTTCCATATTTTGATCTAGAAGGCCGATGGGAATTCCTCCACACTTTACAATTTTTTCTTCGTACATCAAAACAAAGCTTGCCCGATCTTGATATGGATCATTCGCTTCGTTTGTTAAGTTATAGGTAGGCAATATACCGATAACGGGTTTATTTCGTATCATACCAATTCTCTCCATAATCTGCACTTACTTTTAAAGGTACATCTAAGGTTATTGTATGTGTCATAATATCTTTTACGATACTTTCGACTTTTTCTTTTTCTTCTTTTACGACATCAAAGATAAGTTCATCATGGACTTGTAAAACCACTTTTGTCTTAATGTTTTCTTCTTTAAATTTCTGATCGATTTCAACCATAGCTTTCTTAATAATATCCGCGCTTGTACCTTGAATTGGAGTATTTAGGGCAATTCTCTCCCCCATTTGTCTAACCATATATTGAGGACTATTTAATTCGGGAATGGTTCTTCTACGGTTAAATAGAGTTCTTACGGCCCCATTTAGAATAGCTTCTTTAACAATTTCATCCATGTATTTTTTGACACCAGGATAGAGTTCATAGTATTTTTCAATGAATTCTTTGGCTTCTTTTTGACTTATTTCCAAGTTTTCACCTAAGCCATAACCACTTATTCCATAAACTATACCAAAGATAACGGCTTTAGCAGTGCTGCGCATTTTCTTCGTTACTTCGCTTTCTTTGACATTATAAATGTCACTTGCTACTTTCGTATGGATATCTTGATCTCGGATAAAGGCTTCTTGAAGTTCTTTAGAGCCTGAGATATGTGCTAAGATGCGTAGTTCGATTTGGCTGTAATCAGCACTTAGAAAACAGTCGTTGCAAGGCAAGAAAGCTTTTCTGATTTTCTTTCCTTCTTCATCACGAACTGGGATGTTTTGTAAGTTGGGTTCGGTTGAAGAAAGTCGTCCGGTTCGGGCAAAGTTTTGTTTGAAAATTGTATGGATTTTGCCATCATCTAATATATAAGCTTCCATTCCTTCTAAATAGGTTGAATATAGTTTTGTTACGTTGCGGTATTCCAAAATTTTCTCGATCATTGGATGCATACCTAAGAGTTTATGTAAAACTTTAACATCGGTTTTGTAACCTTTTTCGGTTTTCTTTCCACCAGGTAAGCCTAGTTTAATAAAGAGAATTTCTCCTAGTTGTTTTGGACTAGAAATGTTAAACTCTTCCCCAGCTAATTCATAGATTTCTTTGGTTAAGTCATCAATTTTCTTTTTCATTTCTACTTTCATGCTATCTAAGACATTACGATCTACTATAATACCGGTAATTTCCATGTCGGCTAAAACAGGCGATAAAGGCATTTCGATCTCTTTAAATAAGTTATACATATCATCTCTTTTTAAGTCTAAAATAGCGCGATCACGACTATCGAAAATGAAACGAGCTTTCATGGCAATATATTTTTTTATATCTTCAGTCAAGACAAGTCCTTTTTTCCAAAGAGTTTCTAAAAATTCTACTTGATAGCTACTTGGAACCATATAAAAAGCTAAATCATCTTTGCTACTATCTTGTAAAAGAGCATAGCATATCATCAAGTCGGTATTCACTGGTGGAATAGAAATTCCTTGACGATGTAAAGAGACAATTGCTTTTTTATAGTCATAGGTATAGTTTACTTTATCTTGTAAAAAGTTCATGACTTCAGGAATCAAAGCAGTTGGGACAAAGAAGTTCTCTGTTTTGGTTGAAAGTGCCATACCAACGATATTTGCTTGATGATAATTTGAGCCATCTAATTCAATATAAAAAGCATATTCTTCTTCGTTTGGCAATGAAGAGATACTATCCAATTCTTTATAGGTAAACGGTTCTTCTTTTTCTTCTTTTTTGAGATTTTTTAGGAAGGAATAGAATTCTAAATCTTCATAGATAGCATATAATTCGGCATCTTCTTTTGGGTCATATTTGATGTCTTCTAAGTCCTTCACTTCTAAAGGAACCTCTTTATATATTGTGGCAATTTCTTTACTCATAAAAGCATTTTCTTTATCATTTACAAGCTTTTCTTTCGTTTTTCCTTTAATCTCTTCAATGTGTTCATAAATTCCTTCTACAGAACCATATTGTTGTAATAACGACAAAGCTGTTTTTTCCCCTATTCCTTTGACGCCAGGAATATTGTCACTTGCATCTCCAGCTAATGCTTTTAAATCAATAATTTTAATGGGATCGATTCCATAGTCTTTTTGAAATGAGGCAACATCATAACGAATGTAGTCTTTTTGCTTTAATAGTTTCATATCAAGTTGAGGACTTACAAGTTGTAATAAGTCACGGTCTGAACTGATAATAGTACCAACGAAATCTGGATCTTCTTCAACCATCTTAGCAAATGTACCAATAATATCATCTGCTTCATAAGGAGCTAGTTCAAAGTATGGTACTCCCATGGCTTTTAGTATTTTCCTAGCATAAGGTTCTTGCATATGAAGTTCGTCTGGTGTTTTTTTACGACCTTCTTTATAAAAGGAATATTTTTCTTTGCGAAAGTTTTTGCCAATATCAAAGGCAACAGCAATATATTCTGGTTTTTCTTCGTGAATGATTTTATTCATCATTCCGACAAAACCGTATAAAGCATTTGTTGGAAATCCTTTAGAGTTTTTTAATAAGGATCCTTGGTATGCTGTCGCATAATAACTACGAAAGAGTAAATTGTTTCCATCTACTAATATAATCTTTTTCATAACTTCACCAATACTTTCTAATTCATTATACCATAAACCGAAAAAAGAAAGTGAGCTTATTCCCCACTTTCTACGAAACTTTTTCGATAGCTTTATAAATAAATGTTTCACCATCAAAGACAAAATGGTATTCGTATGTGCTTGCTTGAACTATGTAATCCTCTATTTCTACTACTGGGACTTCTTCACCTTCCATATAGGTCAATGTTTCGATTTGATGAGATTTGCCTATATCATCATATACAGTAATAGTATACGTTTGATTTAATTCATCATAGATTGTTTTTGAAGTGAGTAGTTTCTCCGTGATAATATATTCAGTATCACTTTTACGAGCAGAAGTGATTTTTCTTAAAAGTTTAGAATCTCCATTTTTTTGACAGCCTTTTAAAATTGTATAAAGATGGGCATTTTTATCATATTGAAATCCGCATACTTCATCACTGACAATATAACCAGATTCATGAGCATAAGTAATTGTCCCAAAAATTTGTTTTATTGCAACATTGACATCACTTTCACTCACTGTATCTTGAGGATTATTTCTTAAAATAGATACAATGGCCGTTCCTAATATAAATTGGTTAGAAAAATTTCCTCTTGCATAGACATCTTGCATCGTATCATAATCTTCACTTGGATTTGCTTTTTCATAAAGTTCTTGCACTGCTTCATCCGTTATAGATAATTCAGTAAAGGTGCTTTCATTTGTAGGTTCTTTTAGCTCCCAGAACAAAAAGACTTGTACTGCTGCAAGTAAAACGCACACAATTAAAATAAAAATAATGATTTTTTTCATACCTCAATATACACTCCTAAAAGGATTATATCACAAAAAGAAAAAAAGCGACACAGTTTTGTGTGCTTTAACAGGTTAAAGACATGAATAAAACAAGAAAAAAATATTGACAACCGATAAATAAAAGGCTTGAAGGTTAAAATTTGAGTAAAAATCCTAAAAATTTGACAT
>CALVQE010000001.1 GCA_944355355.1 uncultured Bacilli bacterium | reverse complement strand
GATTTATATCAAGATTTTCATCTTAATATCTGTTTATTTTAGTATATCTTGTTTTCCATAAAACTTTTCACACTATCTCTTTGAATATACCTATCATAATCCTTAAAAAATAAATAGTGCCAATTTGGCACTATGGTGTTTATTTGATTATTTCTTTTATAAACTCGGCTATTTCTTTATTTTGAGCATGACTCATATAAAAATCCAAAAAGTTAGGTCTATTAACTGTTTCTTTTAGAAATTCTTTATCAATATTTTTTAAAATTGTCATGATATCTTGATGAGTGATTTCTTTTACTTTATCTAGTATTTTTTTATTACGTTGTTCAGGTTCTTGCCTTTCTTTAGGATATCCTCCACCAAAGTCATTTGCAAAGAGTTTTTCAAAAACGTATTCTAATGTAATTTCGCTACCCCATCCAAAGCCTTTAGCAAAAGGTAGGCTTATGGCATTGCCAGCATTAATCTGACTAAATAGGTAAGCATCTGTTGGAGTTTCGATTAAGCCACACGTTACTTTAGGAAAGCTATTTAAAGCAAGCATAGCGCCTTCACCAGTTCCACAACCAGTAACAACAAAGTCAATACAACCATCATTTAGAAGAATACTTGCTAAAAGACCATTTTGAACATAAGTTAGATTTTTATCTGTTTCACAAGTCATGCCAAGATTATATACTTGATATCCTTTTGGATCACAAACCTTTTTTAGACTTTCTAGAATTACGCCATTTTTACTTGCTTGGCTATTTTCATTAATTAAAGCTATCTTCATTATTTCACACCTTTCATGAACTTTAGTATACCATAGTTTTGGCTTTTTCAAAATGTAATATTTTGATATAATTTTTAGGAAAGCATTTGGTGGTACGCATGAAAAGACAAGTTTATATAACACGAGATAAAGAAAGAATTATTGAATCATTGTCTAAGGAAAAAAGCTTTTTGGCAGTAAAGGTTTATTCTGAGACGGTGTTTATGCATCTTTTTCCTTACAAGTATTCTAATGAGGCTCTTTTATATATTATGAAAAAGTATCATGTTCTTTTAGAAGTAGCTAAAATGTATTTGGAAAATATTTGTCGTTTTTCTGTCGAGAATCAGTCCGATGAAAAGTGCCTTTTTTTAAACAAAATTAAGGGTGAACTTATCGAAGAGGGGTTACTTGTAAAAAACACTTTGATGGAAAGATATCTTAATGAGGCTGAGATTTTTTTAGATGATTCTTATATGTCTGCTGATTTAGATTCTATTTTGCAAAACTTTTCTATTCAATATGTTTATCCTAAAAAAGAAAAATATCTTCCAACAGTTTATTGTTTAGAAAATGAAGAAGAAGAAATTGTTTTTGTTTTGGAGAAAGTTGCTGATTTAATTCATCAAGGAATTGATATTAATCACATTATTTTAACGAATGTGCCGGAGAGTTACTATACTCTTTTAAAAAGAATTAGTTATCAAATGAATATTCCTGTAAATATTTCCGACACGCCTAGTCTTTCTAAAACGACTATAGGAACAAAATTTATTGCCAACATGCATTTAGGACTTCAAGAAGCTTTAAACATTCTTGAACCGTTGATAACTACTTCGGATGATGAAGAAATCTATAATCAAATTATTCAGATTGTGAATAAGTACCTTTATTCGGATGAGGCAGAGGTTTTTGTTTTAGATGCTTTAAAGCACTCAAAAGTCAAAATGAATGCATCTTATGATACTATCAAAGTTGTTCCTTATCAAAACTACTCTTTTATGGAGGATGATTATGTCTTTTTTCTTTCTTTTAATTCCGATACGATTCCTGTATCTTATAAAGATGAGGAATATCTTAGTGATCGTGTGCGAGGGATTATGGGACTTGCTACTTCCAAGATGCGAAATAAAAAAGAGAAGGAATTTGTACTTCAACTTATTACTTCTATTTTACATTGTACAATTACTTATAAGAAACACACATTAAATAAGGAAAGTTATCCTTCTTCTTTGCTTGAGGATTTTTCTATTCAAACCGGTCATATAAATTATAATGTTAGTGATATGTATAACCAATATACTTTAGCTAAAATGTATGATAGCTATACGAAGTTTGGAACAGTGACGGATGATTTTGTAGAGCTTTCTAGTCTATATGAAATTCCGTATCATACTTATTCTAATTTATATAAACCAATTCCAGATATTAAAATTCTTAATTATTTAAAAAATAAACTCATTTTATCTTATAGTAAAATGAACAGTTATTTGGCATGTCCTTTTAGTTTTTATCTTAAGTACATTTTAAAGATTTCCCCTTATGAGGAAACATTTCCCATTCGGATTGGTAATATTTTTCATAAAATTTTAGAGAGAATGGAAGAAGATGAATTTGATTATGATTATATTTTTTCTGTTTTGACAAGAGAAGAAGATTTTTCTGCTCGGGAAAAATTTTTATTAGAACATTTAAAGGAGGAGTTTCGTTATACTTTGAATTTGTTACAGGATAGAAGGAAATATACGGAATTACATGATGGGGAGTTTGAGCGAGTTGAATCAATTAATATTCCAGCAATTATTCCAGTTACTTTTGAAGGAAAAATCGATTTAATCCGTTATAACAAAGACCGTACGGTGTTTTCGCTTACAGATTATAAAACTGGTGTTCCTTATTTGGACTCTAGTATTATGCCTTTAGGTTTTTCTTTGCAATTGCCTACATATCTTTATTTATTGAAACATGATGAGGAATTTAAGAATATGCAATGTGGTGGTTTTTATTTACAACCTATATTTATTGAAAAGCAAAAAGAAGATATGAAAACGGATTATGAGGTAATTAAAAATAAAGCTTTTAAAGCTGTTGGGTATTCAAATAATAATCAAGATGTTTTAGGTATTTGTGATTATACTTATCCTGATTCGGTACAGATTAAAAGCTTAAAAACAAAAAACGATGGAAGTTTTTATCATTATTCTAAGGTATTTGATTCTAGTGATCTTGAAACTTTATACAATTTAGTAGAGCAACTTATAGAAAAGAGTTTAAAAGGTATTCTTGAGGGTGATTTTACAATAGAACCTAAGATTGTGGATAACAAAACAAACTTATCTTGTACTTACTGTCCTTTTCAAGATATTTGTTTTCATACACCTAAAGATAATGTCTATGTTAATTCAGATGAAAATTTTTTGAAGAAGGAGGTGGAACATGGCTTGGACGCATGAACAAGAGTTGGCCATTCATGAAAGTGGCACAAATATTATTGTTTCAGCTGGAGCTGGTTCGGGTAAAACGGCTGTTTTATCGGCTCGTGTAGGGGAAAAAATTCAGCAAGGTATTCATATTGATGAGCTCTTAATTTTAACATTTACTAATGCAGCAGCAGGAGAAATGAAAGAAAGAATTAAGAAGAAGATTAAGGAACTTAATATACCTGATGAACTTGATCGATTGGAGTCTTCTTATATTACTACTTTTGATTCTTTCGCGCTTTCCATTGTAAAAAAATATCACTATCTGCTTAATATTCCTCGTGATGTAACGATTACGGATAGTTCTATTTTGAATATTCAGAAAAAGAAAATTTTAGAAACCATTTTTGATGAGTATTATGAAAAAAAAGATAATGCTTATTTTCAAAAGCTCATTTATGACTTTTGTTTAAAAGATGACAAAGCTTTGAAGACTGCGATTTTAAAACTGATAGGAAAGTTAGAAATTCGAACTGATTTGGAAGAGTATTTAGAAAACTATTTAGGCAATTATTATAGTGATGAAAAGTTACGAAGTTATCTTGCAGATTATTACCAAATTTTGAAAGATAAAATCGAGGCTTTATGGGTAGAGATTGATATTGAAAGTTCTTATTTTGAACAAGATTATACGGAAAAAGTTTATGAGGCTTTACGCCCTTTAAGAGCAGAGATTTCTTTGAATGAACTTATTGCGAAAATTTTAATTAGTAAAATTCCTGCTTCGCCACGAGGTAGTGATGAGGAAACTAAAGCAGCACGGGAAAAACTTTCTAAGATGTTGCAAGAGCTCAAGGACGCTTGTAATTATGGTTATGAAGAAGATATTTTAAAAAGTATTTTGGTTACGAAAGATTATCTAACCATTGTTTTAGAGATTGTACGAGAGTTTTTTAAGCGATTTGAAGATTTTAAAAATCAGAACCATTGTTATGATTTTACGGATATTGCCCATCTTTCATTAAAAGTTATTCGAGAGCATAAGGAAGTACAAGAGGAATTGCAAAAGCGTTTTAAGGAAATCATGGTGGATGAATATCAGGATACGTCAGATATACAAGAAGAATTTATTTCACTTATTGCTAATCATAATGTTTATATGGTCGGAGATATTAAACAAAGTATTTATCGTTTTCGAAATGCTAATCCCTATATTTTTAAAAATAAATACGATGCTTATTCTAAAGGAATTGATGGAAGAAAAATTGATTTGCTTAAAAATTTTCGTTCTAGGGATGAGGTGTTAGAAGATATCAATACTATTTTTAATCCAATTATGACTAATAAAATTGGCAATGCTGAATATACAGAGTCGCATCAGATGGTTTTCGGAAATACAATTTACAATGAAGAAGGAAAAACGTCTGAAAATTATCATATGGATATTTTAGAATATGAACTTACAAATAAGGAGTACTCTAAGGATGAAGTTGAACTTTTTGCGATTGCCGAGGACATCAAGAAGAAGATAGAACAAGGGTATCCTATTTTTGATAAAGACGAGAAAAAGATTCATCCGGCAACATATCAAGATTTTTGTATTATTATGGACCGCAACTCAACGTTTGATCTTGCTAAAAAGATTTTTGAATATTTGGGTATTCCTTTGTGTTTATATAAAGATGAAGTTTTAAATGAAGATGTCGATATTTATTTAATTAAAAATGTCATCACTTTACTTATCTGTATGATTAAAAAAGATTATAGTAATGATTTTCGATATGCTTTTACTAGTATTGCACGCAGTTATTTATATGAGCTTAGTGATGAAGAAATTTTTGATTGTTTTGCTCTCAATGACTTTTTTCATACGCCTGTAATCAAAGATTTACTGCCTATTACAAAGAAAATATTTTCTTCTTCACTACGTGAGATTTTAGAAAGTATACTAGAGCAAATTAAATTTTATGAAAAAACAATTATACATGGGAATGTGTTGGAAAGTGAAATACGAGTTCAAAAAATTTTAGAACTTGCGGATAATTTAAGTGAATTAGGTTATAATGTTTTTGATTTTAAAGACTATTTGACCGAGTTATTAGAAACTGGTGAAACGATTAAGTTTAATTTGGGCACTAGTGCGTCTAATGCGGTTAAGATGATGAATATTCATAAGTCTAAAGGAATAGAGTTTCCAGTTTGTTATTTTTGTGGTCTTTACAAGTCATTTAGTAAGGATGATTTAAAGGGAATTATTATTTATGAGAACGGACTACCTATTTATATGCCAAATCGAACAAATGGGATACAAGAAACTATTCTTAAGTTGCTCATTCAAGATAAAATTGTAAAAGATGATATTTCTGAAAAGATACGCTTGTTTTATGTAGCTTTAACGAGAGCTAAAGAAAAGATGATTTTCTTATTACCTAAAAAAGATAATTTACATGAATTAAAAGAAAATGGTATTGTTTATGAAAGTATTCGTTATCGTTATCAATCTTTAGCTGGGATGCTTTATTCAATTCCTAATACTTTAAAAATATTTACGAAAAGTTTAAATCTTGATGGTATTTCTTTAACAAAGGATTATTTGTTTCCTAAAACTTTGCAAAATGAACTTGAA
The DNA here is from genome assembly GCA_944355355.1 of uncultured Bacilli bacterium. Lineage (GTDB taxonomy): Bacteria > Bacillota_I > Bacilli_A > RF39 > UBA660 > Ventrenecus. The sequence goes on along the minus strand of CALVQE010000001.1, from coordinate 150,337 downwards.
AAAAGAAAGTCTAACATTACGGTTTTTCCGATATCTATCACGGAAAAACAAGAAAAGAAAAGTTCTTATTCTAAAAAAATAAAAACTTTACTTTCTAAAGAGGAGCAAAGGAATATTGAATTGGGACTAAAAGTTCATGAAGTTTTGGAGTTTGTTGATTTTAAACATTTTCATCCTGAGGATATTGAAGATGGTTTTATTCGAAATTTAGTGGTTCGTTTGTTAGAACAGCCAATTATGCAAAACCTAGATGAAGCTACTCTATATCAAGAGTTAGAATTTATTTATAGTTATCAACAAGAACAAAAACATGGTATTATTGATTTAATGATTGAACGTGAGCAGACAATTGATATTATAGATTATAAGTTGAATGAAATTACGGATGAAAATTATTTGAAGCAATTAAAGGGTTACCAAGAGTATGTTTCTTCTAAAACAACGAAAAAGGTTTCTATTTATTTATATAGTATATTATCTTGTGAACTTAAAGCATTATAAAAGAAGTAGTTTCTTTTAAAGATTCTACTTCTTTTTTATAGTTTTTCTAGGAAGTCTATTGCCCTATTTTTCGTTAAGATAGCATCTGTTGCATTTAATACTCCACAAAGGATAAAATATGCTCCAGCTACTTGAGTTAATAATAGGTTACTAAATGGATTAATAAAGATTAAAATGCTCATAAATATTTCCAATATGGCTGTGACTAAAATCAATAACCAACTTTCTTCTTTCATCTTTTTTAAGCGAATTGCAAAATCAATTTTCATAATAGCCATATATAGTATCCATATTCCAATAAAAATAGTAATCACCTGTGTAAATAGGAATGGCGACAAAATCGTTACTATACCAAGAAGTATTCCTAATATTCCATAAAAGATATTATAACGGAATAAAGGAATTTCTCTTCTTTTGGTATAGGAGTAGATAAGTCCAATACCTATAGCTATGGTTTGGATACCAAAAAGAACTCCAATCACTTTTAAACTAGCTGCAGTCCATATTAGAAAAACTAATCCTAATATTACAAGAATCACGGATAGAATAATTTGATACCACATAATTTTATTAAAGAGTTTATCAATGTCTGTTAGCAATCTTTTGGTTCTTTTTCGAAAGAACCTGCTTATATTATTTTGAGAAGTTTTTTTCTCTTTTTTTTCTTTATCTTCGTTATACATACTATCACCTTTCATGGGCCTATTATATCATATTTTAAAAGAATTTGCATTTTTTCTATTTTGTGATATAATATACTCCATTAAAAAGAGGGGTGAGTCTAATGGTTTTAAAAGAGCTTACAATTCATGAATTTGCCGATTTTGTTAGTAGTAGTCCTTTGGGTACTCATTATCAAACTTTAAATTATGCTTTGCTCATGGGTGAGAATGGTTATGACTATGAATTAATTGGATTTGTTAACGAATATGGTCAAATTAAGGCGGCAACTATGATTTTATTTAAAAGTATTAAGTTCCGGATGAAATATGGTTATGCTCCTAAAGGATTTATATTAGACTATTTTAATGAAGAATTAGTTAAAGAGTTTACTGATGCTCTTGTAGCTTATTATAAGAAAAAACGTGTTGTATTTATTAAAATTAATCCGGAAATTGCAATTAGTGAGGTTGATCCTAAAAATGGTGTTAAAACTTATAATTGGAATTATGATATATTAGAAATTTTAGATCGTTGTGGATACAAAAAACTTAAAGATAATCTTTATTTTGAATCTATTTTACCTCGATTTAGCGCTGTTTTATCTTTAAAGAATTATGGTTTAGATAAGATTTCCAAGAATTGTCGTAATAAAGTAAGAAGAGCTAGTCAGAAAGGACTTCATATAGAACTTTCTGAAAAGTCTGGAATTGATATTTTACAAAGATTTATTGTTAAAAAGAGAGATATTAATCCTTATTATTATAAAGATTACTATAATGTTTTTGAAAGAGATGGGATGATTGATTTATTTTTAGTAAGTATAGACTCACATGAATATTTAATTAATTCCCGAAAGCTATATGAAGATGAACTTGAACGTAACACAAATTTTAATGAATTACTAAAAAAGCAAAGTTCTCAGAAGATTATTAATCAAAAAATGGATTCTGATCGTAAATTAATCTATTATAAGCAAGATGTTGAAAATGCAACGGAATTAAATCGTCAAAAAGATAAGATTTATATTGCAGGAGCTTTAGTTATCAAATACCATAATCGTATTCAAATCTTAATAAGTGGGTATGATAAAAAATATAAACGTTTTGATCCTAATTATTTTTTACACCATGAAATATTTAAGCATTATCAATTTGATTATGATTATGCAGAATTAAATGGTATTACAGGTGATTTTAGTGATACTAACCCTTATAAAGGACTTAATGATTTTAAAATAGGATTTAAGCCAAGAATATATGAGTATATTGGTGAATATGATTTACCGATTCAAAAAGCTAAGTATCAAAAATTGCGTAGTAATGGAGAATTAGCTAAGATTTTTAATAAAACAGATATTAAAATAATAAAGAAAGAAAAAGGTGGAAACGATGATCAAACAAAAAACTAGCGGTCAAATTATTATTATTTCTGGAACGACTTGTGCTGGTAAAGGAACGGTTGTTCAGGAACTTATTAAAAGAAACGACAATTTGAAGTTATCTATTTCATATACGTCTCGTGAAAAACGGGATGGTGAAATTAAGGGAAAGGATTATTATTTTGTTACTTCGGATGAATTTGAGAAAAAAATAGAAAATAATGATTTTTTAGAGTATGCAAAAGTTCAGTATGGTAAATATTATGGTACTCCTAAAAAGGAAGTTAACGATTTATTAAAACAGGGTTATGATGTTATTTTAGAAATTGATGTTCAGGGAGCTCAGCAAATTAAAGAGATGTTTCCTGAAACGATATTAATTTTCATCATGGCTCCAAGTATGAGTGAAGTAAAAAGAAGAATTAAAGCTCGTGGCAAGGAAAGTAATCAACAAATTATTGAGCGCTTTAAAGTTGCTTATAATGAGCTTAATGAAATACCAAAATACAACTATGTTGTAGTTAATGATGAAGTGGAAAAAGCTGTACAAAAAATTGAAGCCATTTTATTGAGTGAAAAATGTCGTGTTGATCGTATTGAAGAAATCTCTGTAGAAAATCAGGAAGAAATTATTCATGAATTTTTAATGGATAAAGATTTTGATAATACTCCTTTTGTTTTAGAAGAGAATTAGTTTTTATGCTCTGCTATTTGATTATAGTAGAGTTTTTTATTTGTCAAATTACAGTAATTTTCTTTTTCTATTAGATTATCTTTATAAATATCATAAATCTCTTGAGATATCGTTTGAACTTGCTTTGTGTAATTATCTTTACCATAATATGTTAAAATACTGAGTGTATAAGGATATTCACCTAAGTAGATACCTATATCATTATAATTCATATCATAATAACCATATTTGTGAATAAGTGTAATGTTATTAAATGATAAAGTATTGTAATATGGATTGTTCATAAGTTCTTTTAATAAGACACTTTTTTCGTTGTTTTTTAATATAAGTTGATAAGTAGTTTTTAATAGTTTGTTACAATCTTTTGGCGTTAAAGAACCATAATGATCTATTTCAGAAATTGACCAGTTAATTCCTAAAGTTAAACTATAGTTTTGAAGTGTTTCTAAACCAATATAATTAAATAAAATTTCATGCGCAGTATTATCGCTTACTTCTATGGCATAGGTTATGAGTTCTTGGATAGTTATCTCACTTCCAGGTAAATACTTATCCATACCTAAGCTATTTCTTTTCTGATTGTATGGTTGATATACAAGTTTTGTGTTCAGGTCTATTTTATTATTATCCAATATATATACTGCTTCTAATAATTTAATCAGGCTTGCGCCATAATAGGATTTATCTGCATTTTTAGAAATTGTGTATTGATTTACTAGATCTTCAAAATATAGACCAAAAGAATCATTTTGATATTTTGTTAGAAAGGATTGTATGTTTTGTTTTGTACTTTCACTTTGAAATGGTTTACTCATGCAATCTTTATAAAAGTCTAATACTTGAATTTCTTTTCTTTGTCCTGTCAAATCTTGTCGCTTTATAAAAAGGATTGTAATAGTTATTAAAATTAAAATAAATAATATTTTTTTCACTATACCACCAATGTAGTTTATGACAAATCAATTTGAATGCAAAAAAAAGACGAATTGCTTCGCCTTTTTTAATTTTATTATTCAACGATTTCTGATACAACACCAGCACCAACAGTACGTCCACCTTCACGGATAGAGAACTTGGTACCTTTTTCTAATGCTACTGGAGCGATTAGTTCAACAGTCATATCAACGTTGTCACCTGGCATAACCATTTCTACGCCTTCTGGTAACTCGATAACACCAGTTACGTCAGTAGTACGGAAATAGAATTGAGGTCTGTAATTTGAGAAGAATGGAGTATGACGTCCGCCTTCTTCTTTTGTTAATACGTATACGCTTGCTTTGAATTTGTGATGAGGTGTAACACTTCCTGGTTTAGCAAGAACTTGTCCACGTTCAACATCTTCACGAGCAATACCACGTAATAGAACACCAGCGTTGTCTCCAGCTTGAGCATAGTCTAGAGATTTTCTAAACATTTCAATACCTGTAACAACTGTTTTTCTAGTATCCTTTAATCCAACGATTTCAACTTCATCATTTAGATTTAATTGTCCACGTTCAACACGACCTGTAACAACAGTACCACGTCCTGAGATAGTGAATACGTCTTCAATACTCATTAAGAATGGTTTGTCTGTTTCACGTTGTGGATCTGGAATGTATTCATCAACAGCAGCCATCAAATCACGGATAGATTGTTCAGCAGCAGGATCTCCTTCAAGAGCCTTTAATGCTGATCCACGAATGATTGGGCATTCTGTATCGAATCCATACTCTCCTAATAATTCTCTGATTTCCATTTCTACTAAGTCTAGTAATTCTGGATCGTCAACTTGGTCACATTTGTTCATGTAAACAACAATTTTAGGTACACCTACTTGACGAGATAATAAGATATGTTCTCTTGTTTGAGGCATAGGACCATCTGCAGCAGATACTACAAGGATAGCACCATCCATTTGAGCAGCACCAGTAATCATGTTTTTAACATAGTCAGCATGGCCTGGGCAGTCTACGTGAGCATAATGACGTTTTTCAGTTTGATACTCAACGTGTGCAGTATTAATTGTAATACCTCTTTCTCTTTCTTCTGGAGCTTTATCGATATCTTCATATGCAACAAAGTTTCCAAATAATTTTGTAATAGCCGCAGTTAAAGTTGTTTTACCATGGTCAACGTGTCCAATAGTACCAATATTAACATGTGGTTTTGAACGATCAAATTTTTCTTTTGCCATTTGTTTTTTTCTCCTTTCACTTATTTATTTTATCTAATGCTTGAACTAAATTCAAGTATTATTTTTAGTTAACACTATTTTTCTTAATAATTTCTTCAGAAATTGATTTTGGAACCTCTTCATAATGGTCTAATTCCATATTGAAGTTTCCACGTCCTTGCGTATTTGAACGTAAGGTCGTTGCATAACCAAACATTTCAGCAAGTGGTACCATAGCTGTAATTGCTAAGGCATTTCCACGTGATTCTTGTCCTAATGGACGACCACGACGACTTGTTAAGTCACCCATAACATTACCCATATATTCATCTGGTACAGTTACAGTAACTTTCATGATCGGTTCTAATAATACTGGTTTACATTTATTTTTAGCTTCTTTTAAAGCCATAGATGCGGCAATTTTGAAGGCCATTTCTGATGAGTCTACATCATGATATGATCCATCAAATAAAGTAGCTTTAATGTCAACCATTGGATATCCAGCTAAAATTCCGCCAGCCATTGCTTCTTGTAATCCTTTGTCTGTTACTGGAATATATTCACGAGGAACAACTCCACCAACAATTGCATCAACGAATTCGTAACCTTTATCCTTATTTGGTTCAAAGCGAATCCATACGTGTCCGTATTGTCCACGTCCACCTGATTGTTTAATATATTTACCTTCACATTCAGCTGTTTGTGTTAATGTTTCACGGTAAGCAACTTGTGGACGACCAATATTTGCTTCAACATTAAATTCACGTTTCATACGGTCTACCATAATATCTAGGTGTAATTCACCCATACCGCTAATAACGGTTTGTCCAGTTTCTGGATCTGTTTTATATTTGAATGTTGGATCTTCTTCAGCTAGCTTTTGTAATGCTGTAGCCATTTTTTCTTGATCCGCTTTTGATTTTGGTTCAATTGCTTCATCAATAACAGGTAATGGGAATTCCATTCCTTTCATAACTGCAGGATTTTTTTCATCACATAATGTATCTGCAGTAGTTGTATTTTTAAGACCTACAGCTGCAGCAATTTCTCCACAGTAAACATCGCTAATTTCTTTACGAGAATTTGCATGCATTTGTAAGATACGACCAATTCTTTCCTTTTCTCCCTTTGTACTATTTAGAACATATGAACCGCTTGCTAAGTGTCCTGAATATACACGGAAGAATGCTAAACGACCAACAAATGGATCAGTCATAATTTTAAATGCTAATGCAGTAAATGGTTCTGAATCGCTTGGATGACGCAAAATGTCTTCTCCAGTTTTTGGATTAAAACATTCAATAGCTTCAATATCTGTAGGTGCTGGCATGTAATCAATAATTGCATCAAGTAATAATTTAACACCCATATTTCCTAAAGCAGTACCACAAAGTACTGGGAAGAATTTAACTTCAAGTGTTCCTTTACGAATAGCAGATTTAATTTCTTCTACAGTAAGTTCTTCACCATTTAAATATTTTTCCATCAAAGCGTCATCAAATTCAACAACCTTCTCTACTAAATCGTTGTGCTTTTCCATTGCAATATCTTTTAGATCTGCAGGAATTTCGATTTCTTTTGGATTTTCGGCTTGTTCACCATCATATTCATAAGCTTTCATAGTTACTAAGTCGATAATACCTTTAAAGTTATCTTCAGCACCGATTGGCCATTCAATAGGTTTTGTATCGATTCCTAAACGTGATTTTAATGTTTCTAATGAGAATTCAAAATCGGCTCCCATTTTATCCATTTTATTTGCAAATACCATTCTAGGAACTTTAAACTCATCTGCTTGACGCCAAACAGTTTCAGATTGAGGTTCTACACCAGCTTGAGCATCAATTAAGCATACTGCACCATCTAGTACTCTTAGGCTTCGTGAAACTTCTACTGTAAAGTCTACGTGGCCTGGGGTATCAATAATATTAAAACGATATCCCTTCCAATGTGCTGTTGTTGCAGCACTTGTGATGGTAATTCCTCTTTCTTTTTCTTGTTCCATCCAGTCCATTTGTGATTCACCATCATGTGTTTCACCAATTTTGTGTGTAACACCTGTGTGGAACAAAATACGTTCTGTACATGTGGTTTTTCCGGCATCAATATGTGCCATAATACCAATATTTCTTATTTTATCAATTGTAACGTCTCTTGCCATATGCAACTCCTACCATCTATAGTGAGCAAATGCTTTATTTGCTTCAGCCATTTTGTGAGTATCCTCACGTTTTTTCACTGCACCACCTGTGCCATTTGCAGCATCGATAATTTCATTAGCTAATTTTGTAGCCATTCCTTTACCGCTTCTATTTTTTGCATAATTTATTAACCATCTTAAAGCTAGAGCTTGACCTCTTTCGTCACTAACTTCAATTGGCACTTGATAGTTACTTCCTCCAACACGACGAGATTTAACTTCTAGAGCTGGAGTAATGTTTTCCAATGCTTCTTGAAATACTTCCATTGCTGGACGATTTGTTTTTTGTTCAACAATTTCAAAAGCTTCGTAAAGAATTTTTTGAGCTGTACCTTTTTTACCATCTAACATAATTTGGTTAATTAATTTTGTAACTAATTTAGAATGATAGATTGAATCTGGTAAAACGTCTCTTTTTTCTGCTCTTCTTTTACGCATTTTTCTTTCCTCCTTCTATCTATTATTTTTTAGGTTTTTTTGTACCATATTTACTACGGCCTTGTTTACGGTTTTGAACGCCTTGTGTATCAAGTGTTCCACGTACAATGTGATAACGTACACCGATTAGGTCTTTTACACGTCCACCACGAACTAGAACTACACTGTGTTCTTGTAAATTGTGACCTTCTCCTGGAATATAAGTATCTACTTCTCTTCCATTTGATAATCTTACACGAGCATATTTACGTAATGCTGAGTTAGGCTTCTTTGGTGTTTTTGTTCCAACACGAGTACAAACACCACGTTTTTGAGGACTATTTGTATTTGTTTGTTTTCTTTCTAGAGTGTTAAAGCCAACGTTTAAAACTGGACTTTTACTTTTTCTAGTTTTCTTTCCTCTACCCTTTTTTACAAGTTGGTTAATTGTAGCCATATTTTCTCCTTTCCATTAACACACACCCTGGTGTATCAAAAATTTCTTTAAATGAGGTTTTACCTAGGTAAAACCAGAATTTAAAATCACAATTATGATATCATTAACTATTATTTACGTCAAGCCTTTTTTGTTTTCTAATCTTCAATTCGCAAAATTCATAAATTGTTAAAAAATCTAGGAAAATAAAGGGATAAAAACATTTTGAATGTAAAAAAACCGAAAATTTCACTAATTTTTATTTTAGACCAGAAGCCAATCATACTAAATTTTCATTAACTTATATAAGTTTTTAGTACATATTTGTTCATAAAATCCCTTATTTTTCCTTAAAAACTAAATTTTGCGAATTGAAGGTTTTCTAATCACTAGAATTTTCTTTCTTCACTCTTACTAATTTGTTTGGCGTTTTAGTTGTAGTTGCAATAGCTTGGTCAATAAATTGATTTATTGTGTCTTTATACAATACTAGTACTTTCTTAGTTATTTCATTTACGTCTTCTTGATCTATTCCCAAGAACTGAGAGATCTGCTCACCAGAAAAATATTTATCATCTATATAACCTAATCTTAATGCAATAATTACAGCTTCTTTTACACTTAAAGTGCTTATCATTTGACTAAATGATGGTGTTTTTAGTAGTTCTAATATCTTTATACATTCCTCACCTGTAATACTGTTTGTAGCCATGGATTCTTTTGGTGGCTCTGGTGGTCGACTACTCGATTCGATTGTTTCCTTTTTTATTATTTCTTGTTTGAGTTGTTTAGCTTCTGGTAAAGATATAGTGTTTGACTCCTCTTTTGCTCTATTCGTCTTATCTTTTTCAGGTAACACTTTTAACTTTTTTTTATTTTTATATAAATTTATTAATCTACGTTTTATTTTAGGTATGATCACGCTATTTATTTTAGTAGCTTGTTCTCGTGTTAATTGGTTATTGGTTGGCGTTTTTAAATCTTCTCCATACTTATATTTTAATAAGGCTAGCTCGTCAGTTGTCAAAGTTTTTAAAACTTCATTTACTTGTTCCTCTGTGTAATCTGCAAAGTGTTGGTAAAGTGTTCGATATTTGTTATTCATTTCTTCATTCCTTTCTTGAGACCGAATATTGTTGGTTGAAGCATAACTCCTATTGCTCCTATAAATTGTTCTAAATTCCTCTATAGCTTTTAAAGCTTTATCAGGCGACGACATAAATACAGCATATTCTTTTATTCTACTTGATCTTCTCAACTTTTGAAACGCCTTATATTCAATTTGACGAATTCTTCCTCGTGTTACATGAAATTTTTGACCAATTGCTTCTAAAGACATTTTTTCACTATTTTCTAAGCCAAATCTTAATTTTATTACTTCATATTCTTGAGAAGAAAGAGAAGTTGAATTTAATAAGACATATAATTGTTCTTTCATATCCTCAATTACAGCTAAATCTTCTGGAGCGTTTTCTTCCATGGTGATAAAATTTTCAATTTCACTATCTTTGTCATCGCCAATTTTAATGTTCATACTAACAGTATCTTTACTTATGTGATATAACTCTTTGACAACAAATAGTGGTTCACCCATTTCATTAGCTACTTCTTCTATGGTAGGTTGTCTTTGTAAAAGAGCTTCCAATTTTGCGACTGTTTTATTTAAATTATATAAGTCGTCATATTTTCGACTAGGTATCCTAATATTTCTACTTTTATCACGGATGGCCCTGGATATGCTTTGACGAATCCAACACATAGCATACGTAGAAAATTTATTGCCTTTACTCACATCATATTTTTCGACAGCTTTCATAAGTCCTAAATTTCCTTCTTGAATCAAGTCTAAAAAATCTAGACCTCGATTTATATATTTTTTGGCTATTTTAATAACCAATCTTAGATTGCTCTCAATCATAATTTTTTTGGCTTCTTCATCGCCTTGACCTATTCTTAAAGCTATTTCTCTTTCCTGTTCTTGAGTTAATAAAGGAATAGAGCCGATTTCGTTTAAATATTTTTTAACACTGTCAGCATCAGGTGATTGATCATCATAATCATATTCATCTTGATCTATGGTTTCTTTAATTTCAATTTCTTTAATCAAGCAATAAGTTTCAACACTTAAAATGATTATTTCATTATCGAATATCTCAGCTGATTTTCCTGCAACTATTTGTGAATAATACTTTTGAATGATTGTTTCTATCATATTTAAAAACTTTTGATTTTTATTTAAGAGTTCCATTAAAACATCTTGTTCAGGGAAATATGCACAGGTATATAAAAAGTTGTTTAGTCGATCTAAGTTTTTAAGCGAGTTTTTACTTGTAGATGATAAGGGTAAACATATATTAATATAACTATTTATTACTTTGATAGCATTTTGAGGAGTAGTAAACATTTTCTTTGTTTCATTAACCAAAGACTTAGAGATATTTCTTCTTAAGTAGTTTGAATAAGAGATATTTTCTGGATAGTTCTGTCTAGACTTTTCTATTTCTAATAAAACAATTTGATTAAATCGTTCTTGAGATAGTTCTAAAAAACTAAATTGCTTATAGATTTGATTTAATTCAGTTTGAAAAACACTTATAATTTGATGCGAATTTAGCTGTTGTACTTTTTGCATTGATAATTCCATTTTTAAACTCCTTTTAAATTTAAGAAAAAAACGACATGTTTTTCAATCATTATCGCTTTTCAAATCATCACTTTTTTTTATATCCCAAAGTTTTATATGTTCCACATTTTACATAAGCTTGATAGGAAAATGATTGATTGTTATTTTCTATTTCTACATAGCCTTCACACTTTTTGTCTTTCACAATGTTTGTTTCAACCACTTTTTCTTCTAATAATTCTTCTACCGAGTATGTCGCTTTATCATCAGGATATAATCCATTTGCTTCAATATACTCCTGTGTTTTTTCTTCTAAAGTACTTTCAAACGCTTTGTATTCTTCCGCTTCTTTTTTGTAGATTATTGCGATTATGGTAAGCCCCAGAACAAGGAGAAGCATAATGATCCCCCATATTACACTAATATAATGCATTTTTTTCAAATCTAAATTCTTCATTAATATCCTTCTGTTTCATAATTCGTACAAGTAATATATGGAGTAAAGACTTCATCGTCTATTAAAACATAACCATCACAAATATCATTGTTTACTGTTAGTTTTTGAACGGTAATATAGCCTTCAGCAATTAGATCTTCTGAGACAATTAAATCTCCTGCTTCATCTTTATGAGCGCGATAGTATCTTTTGGCTGCATTTGCTAAATTTTCTTCTACTTGTTCATATGTAGAGCCAGTTTTATTGTCATCACTGTTAGGCAAACTACTACTTAAATCATTATAAAGAGTGTTTACTAAGATGGCAACGACAATTACAGCTAATAAAAGAATTCCGGAAAAGAAAAGCATTTCTCTTAGTCCCCATCCTTGATTATTTTTAAGCATTTTATACACCTAATTCTTTTTCAAGATCATTTTTAATAAAGGCTGCTCCAAAACCATAACTTGTATTTTGATCGTTATCTACATATTCATAGTATTTGTATCCAAAGCTTGTACACCTATAGTAAGTACCATTTTCAACTTCAATGGTTTCCTCTTTTAAACATATAGTAGGTTTTGTTCCGTTTGTCGCCCTAAAATAATCAAAAACAAATAAGGCTATCCATGCAACAATCACAACGATAATAACGATTTTTAAAATAAAAATAATTGTTTTTTTCAACTTCATTCCCTCTTTTCTATATTCCTATTATAACGAATTTTAAATATTATCACAAGAAAAAAGAACTGATTTTATTCAGTTCTAAATTAAGCAAGTTCTACTTCAGCGCCAGCTTCTTCTAATTGAGCCTTAATTTGGTTAGCTTCATCAGAAGGAATGTTTTCTTTAACATTTCCGCCGTTATCAGCTAAACCTTTTGCTTCAACAAGTCCTAAACCTGTAATTTCTTTTAATAATTTAATTACGGCAATCTTGTTTCCTCCAGCACTCTTTAATACAACAGTTTTATTTGTGTCAGCTTCTTCAGCAGCAGCTGCTGGAGCAGCAGCTACAGCAACAGCACTTGGATCTACTCCAAATTCTTCTTTCATTGCATCAACTAATTCTTTTACTTCAAGAATAGTCATTTCTTTTAAAGATTCAATAAATTCTTCTTTTGTAATTTTAGCCATTTTTAATCATTTCCTTTCTAATTTTCTTCTTTACCTTCTGCATATAAGTTTAAGGCAATTGATAAGTTACGAACATGTTCCATCATACCAGCAGCAAGCATAGTAAGTAATCCTTCTCTTGAAGGGATTGTTGCATATTCGTTAATAGTAGCTAAGTCAGCTACTGAACCACTGATGATTCCAACTCTAATTTCTAGTTTTTCATGTTCCTTAGCAAAATCTGCAATTACTTTAATTGGTTCTAATAAATTTTTACCAAATAAAATTGCATTTGGGCCTTCTAAAAAACCATCGAAACTTAAATTTAATTCATCTAGTGCTCTTTTTAATAATGTGTTTTTGTACACTTTAACTGTTGCATCTGTTTCTCTAAGTTTCTTTCTTAAATCACTCAAGTCAGCTACTGTTAAACCTTGATATTGAAATAAAATAACTGATTCACTATCTTGAATGTTTTTAACAATATCGTTAACAATTTCTTTCTTTTGATCAAGAATTTTTGTGCTAGCCATTGTTTTTCCTCCTTTGCTTAATTTCAAAAAAAGCTCTCCGATTAAGGACGAGCTTAAAATAGTGTTTTAAGAAACGTCCCTCGGCAAGATTATTAAGGTTATCCCCCTTGCTGTCTTCGGTAATTTGCTTTTTCTGTCGTTATTATAATATTTTATGAATTAAATGTCAAAAGAATTTTGATCTACTTTAATTCCTGGACCCATTGTGGTAGAAACACTAATAGAAGTGATGAATTTTCCTTTTACACTAGTTGGTTTCATTTTGCTGATAGTTGTAACAACATATCTTAAGTTTTCTTCAAGTTCTTTTTCACCAAAAGATACTTTTCCAAGAATACCATGAATGTTACCATATGAATCAGTTCTGAATTCAATCATACCTTTATTAATGTCTTCAATAGCTTTAGCTGGGTTAGGTGTAACGGTATTTGTTTTAGGATTTGGCATTAAACCTTTAGGTCCTAAAATTTTACCAATTTTACCTAATTCTGGCATCATATCTGGAGTAGCAACGATGACATCAAAATCAAACCAATTTTCTTTTTGAATTTTTTCGATCATGTCTTTATCTCCAACGTAGTCAGCACCAGCGGCTTTTGCAGCCTCAGCTTGAGCTCCTTTAGCGATAACCAAAATACGTTTTGTCTTTCCTGTTCCGTTTGGAAGTACTAAAGATCCACGTAATTGTTGATCAGCTTTCTTTGGGTCTACATTCAACTTAATAGCAAAATCTACTGTTCCATCAAAATTTGTCACAGAAGTTTCTTTTGCTAAATGAATGGCATCTGTAACGCTGTAAGAAGTATTTTTATCTACTTTCTTGCTAGCTTCCACATATTTGCGACCAAATTTTTTCATGTTTTCCCTCCTAACTGTGGTTTATTAAGCGGACTTTAAAAAAATTATTCATTATCTTTATTTTCTTCTTCGTCTTTATTCTTGCCAATTACTTCTACTTCAACAGAACCACTTTCTTTTGCTTCTGCTTCCATTTCAGCTAATTCTTCTTCACGTTTTTCTCTTTCTGCTTCTTCAATTGCTGCCTCTTTTGCTTGTTCAGCAAGCTCTTGGTCATTGACACCTTTAACGGCAATACCCATATTTCTTGCTGTTCCTTCAATAATGTTCATTGCTTCTTCTACAGTGTAAGCATTTAAATCTGGAAGTTTTGTTTCAGCAATACTACGTAATTCATCTTTTGTAATTGTAGCAACAATTTCATTTGCACCCTTTTTGCTTCCTTTTTGAACTTTAGCAACTTTTTTCAATAGGAATGCTGCAGGTGGAGTTTTTAACACAAAGTCGAATGATCTATCGTCATAAATAGAAATTTCGCATGGAACGACATCGCCCATTTTATCTTTAGTTGCATCATTAAATTTTTGACAAAAATCTTGAATATTAATACCGGCAGGTCCTAAAACAGTTCCAACTGGTGGAGCAGGATTAGCTTTTCCAGCAGGTATTTGTAATTTAATTTTCTTAACGACTTCTTTTGCCACGAAAACTCACTCCTTTCTTTGAATTTGTTTGTTTTAAACGTGTAAGTGGTCACGGGCAAGTCCGCATGTCCCTCCCACTTCTTTGCATTTAATAGATAAATGCAATTTAGATATTAGCATACTTTATGTGAAAACACAAGAGAAAATGTTGATTTTTTAAACTTAAAAGCCATGAAAAAAAGCATATTTCTATGCCTTATTTACTTGATATGGTTCAACTTCAACGCTTGTTTCTTGACCAAATAAATCAATGATAACAACAATACGATTATTTTCTAGATCAATTGTATTAATTGTACCTTCCATTCCTTTGAATGGGCCATCTACAACGGACACTTTATCGCCAACAGCCATTTCAGATTCAATATCCATTCTGCTCATACCCATGTTTACTAAAATACGGTCAATTTCTTGAGGTTCTAATGGTGTAGGTTTTGCACCTTTTCCACTTGAACCGATAAATCCTGTTACTCCTGGAGTATTTCTGACAATGTACCATGCTTCATCTGTCATAACCATTTCTACAAGTACATATCCTGGAAACATCTTTTTCTTTTTCTCTTTTTTCACGCCGTCTTTAACTTCAATTTCTGTTGTTTCAGGTACGATAACTCGAAAAATGTAGTCTTGCATCCCCATTGATTCAGTTCTCATTTCTAGTTTTTCTTTAACTGCTTCTTCATGACCTGAATAAGTATTTACTACATACCATAATTTTTCCATTAAATAGCCCCCTTTACCCATGATAATAATGCTGATAGTAATAAGAAGAAAACAACTAGTAAAGCTACAATTAAAATTGTTGCGACAGTATATTTAAATACTTCTTTTCCTGTTGGAAATGTCACTTTCTTCATTTCAGCTTTTACTTCTTTGAAATAACTTGGTTTTTTATTCTTTTTTTCTTTTTTGACTTTTTTCTTTTCTTTTTTTGCCATTCTTTCACCTCATATTTTTCCAAAATAAAAACACCTTCGTGCTTCTTGTATATAAGGTAACACACTTTTAGGTGTTTTGCAAGTGCTTTTCTCTTTATTTTTCTTCTGTAAAATTAGCAATTTTCCATTCGTTATTTTCCTTTTGAAGATTTAAATGATAAAACTCATCACGTACACAAACTCCTTCATAATTACAATAACGGATATTTTCATAAGCATTTATAGCTTCATCGGTAGCTGATTCTAAGACTAACAGTTCTTCTGAAACATCTAACATAGCAATGGCACTGTCGATATTAATGTTTTCAAAAATTTCTTTTGAGCCTATATATAAATTTTCAGAAATGTTTATATCTTCTCTTTTAGTTACAGGTTGAAATTGAGAAAAATAGCTTTGATATAGTGTTTCTGTTAATAAATTTTGTAAAGCATTTAAGAATGTATTATCAATAACAATATAATAGGCATCATCTTCTGGTGTATGATCTCGGGATACTTCACTTGGTGTATAGTATTGAGCATTTTCAAAAAAATTCTTTAAGTCAATTCTTTTTTCTTCTACTAGTTCTCTTATTTCTTGTTCAGTCATACTGCTGTTATTTTGAAAAACTATTGTTTCTTCTTCTGGATCATCTAGATTCATATCAATATTTTCACGATCACGTCTAAAAGACATAACCGTTACTAGTAGAACGCCAAATAGAATAACTAATCCAATAACAATTCCTATTTTTAACCAATTCTTTTTCATTTACTCCTCCTCATTTTTGAATAAATTGCGAATTTTATTGCGAATTCGTTGTATTGTATTATCAATTTGTTTTGGACTTTTGTCAAGTAATTCAGCAATTTTCTGATATCCTAGACCATTTAGCATATATAAAAATACTTCATACTCAAATGATGATAATTTATCTTTTATTTGATTTAGTATATGTTTGTAATTTTCTTGATCGGTGAATGCTTTGAATGGGTCCATTTTATCGTCTCCAATAATTTCTTTTAAAGGTAGACCTTGTTCATTGTAATCATAATCTAATGATAAGCTATCTTGAATGAGTTTGCTTTTTAATGTTCTGTTTTTATCAATAAATTTGATTAATCGTCGTTCAATACAAACACTGATAAAAGTTTTTAAGCTTGCTTCTTTACTAGCATCAAAATGATTTAAAGCATCTGTAAAGCCAACGTTTGCTTCTTGTAATAAATCGTTTTGATCTAATCCCAGTTTTTGAGCTGTTCGAGCATATTTCCGCACGATTGCTTTAATTGTAGGCTCATATTTTTCATACAAACTGTTTCTAACTTCGTCATTGGTTTCACAGATCATATCTATAAGCATCAATTCATCTTCATCATACTTCATACTAAATTCCCCATTTTATAGATTAGTATAGCTGCCGCGACAGAAGCATTTAAACTGTTTACATTACCTTTCATTGGTATTTTTATGATTTCATCACTTTTCTCTCTAACTAATTTACTAATTCCTTTACCTTCATTCCCAATAATTAATACTTTCTTTTCAGCAAAAGAAATGTCACGATAATCTTTTCCATCCATTGCACTGGCATATACAAAATAACCTTCTTGTTGTAATTTTTTTATCGTGTCTACTAAATTTGCCACTTTGACGATTTTCATTTTTTCTGCAGTACCCACGCTAGTTTTAAAGACTGTATCATTTACAGATACACTTCGGTCTTTAGGAATAATAATACCATCCACACCAGCTGCTTCACATGTTCTTATAATAGCTCCAAAATTATGAGGGTCTTCTAAATGGTCTAACATGACTATAAACTCTTTATCATATAATTCCTCTAAATTTTGATAACGATAAAGTTCTCTTTCAATAATAATTCCTTGATGGTTTTCCTTTGTCATGCTATTTAAAATTTGATTTTCTACGACAAGATAATGAATTTTGTTTGCTTTTAAATATTTAAAAACTTCTTCATCTTTTCTTGTTTTACTTATATATACTTTTTTTATTTCTCTTGGATCGGTCATAAGCAAAACGTTTTTTCCATAAGATAACATACAATCACTCCTTATATATTTATCCTATATCAATTTGCTTTTTCTTTTTTACCAGTTCTTCTAAGTCAAGTTGGTGTTATTATAACATATTTTCTTGAAAAGTAAACTTATTCTTTTTAAAACTAGCTTCTGTTTTAAGCTAGTTTATGTTACATCTACATGTTTTTTAGAATTAAATAGGATACATTTGGGATAGGTCCTTGTTGTTTGGCAACTTCCATTTTAGTAATTTGAAGAATAGTTCTTGCTTGTTCTAACTCGCTCATGTTAACGAATTCAAAGTCATAGTTTGCATTTTCATAAACTTTTACTAGGGTGTGAGGTGTTTGTTCTTCTTGTTTAGACGTAAATAGTATTGGGCAAGATCCTTCAATAATACCTAATATTTCGGCACAGATTAATTGTATGGATAGTAGGAAGCTCGGTTTGTATGAGGCATCATCTTTCATAGCTATTAATTCTAGGGCTATATCAAACGGATCTTTTTGGTTAAAGTTCACATCTTGTTTGCGTTTAGCTAAATAAACTTGATTAATAGTTTGAAGTGCTGCTTGGGCTAAATTGACTTTGTCTTCGATTGGGATTATGTCATACCAAAATCTTCCGAATCCTATTGTAGTATCATCAAGGCACATTTCTTTTAAAATTTCTTTTGACCAGTCAATAAGTAGGCTTCTATAAATAATATAAAAATAGTTGTCTTGGATTTGTTTGTCTGTTTTATTCATCGTTTCTCCTCTTTTCTTGTCATATTTTACTTTTATTAAAAATATCTCAATCTCAAAACTATTTGTAGCCAAACTAATTTTGAACTTTTTTACGAACTATACAAGTGGCATTTTGATAAGGGCCTTGTATGTTATTCAAATTCATTTTAGTAATTTGAAGCATTGCTTTTGTTTGCTCTAATTTATCCATGTTTATTGCTTGAAACTGTATGAAGCGATTTTCTTCATCTAATAAAATATTTAAATGAGGACTTTCATTTTCTCGTTTGTCCTCGGTCGGATCGATGGCGAAAACTGTATATCCTTTTTCAGCAAATTGATTTATACTGTTACATATTAATTGAAGCGCTGTTAAATAACTTTTTTGATACGTTGGATCGCAGTCAAGGTTTATTAATTCTTGAACATTATCAAACGGATCCTTTTGTTGTAACAATATTTTTGTGTTTGTTTTTATTAAGTAGACTTGATTAACAATTTGAAAGGCTATTTTTGCAATACACAATCTTTCTTCTCTTGGCATTATGTCACACCAAATTTTATAAATGTTTCGGTGTAGTCCAGCATCAAGAATATTAGAGTAAGAGATCTCTCCCCATTAAAGTATTCTTTGATATATTCCAATAAAATATAGTTCGTCTGTTTTATCCATTGTTTTTCCTCATTTCTTACATTTATTATACACGCATTTCTTGAAATAACAACTGAATTTTTTATTTTCTACAGATGTTTATCCAATGGGTATCAGGTAGTATATTTTCTAGTTGCGTAGGAGTAAGTTTGATTGCACTGTTAGAAGATCCACATGCAGGATAAATGTAGGTAGATTGCTTTAAGGTTTCATCTAAATAGATTTTAACATTTTCTTTAATACCAAATGGACATACCCCTCCAATATCATGACCGATTTTATTTTCTACTTCTTCGATTGGAATCATTCTGGCTTTAGTATGAAATTCACTTTTAAATTTACTATTATCAATTTTTTGATCACCCGAAGTGACGATTAAGATTGGTTCATCATTTACGAGAAATGACAATGATTTGGCTATCTCAGCCTCTGTTACTTTTAAAGCCTCGGCTGCCTCTTTAACTGTGGCAGTTGACTCAGAAAATTCCATAATATTTTGATCTAGGTTATACTTTTTTAAATAATTTTTAGCTTTTTCTAATGACATTTTATTTTTCTCCTTTTCTTATTTTTTTTATTGCCTGTGGTATGCATCTGATTGTATCACGAGCAATCATGCTAATATCTGTATATTTTTCTTCAGCTAATTTTCCGGCTAGACCATTTAAAATTGTAGCAGCACTAACGGTTAAAAGATTAAATTCTAAGTAACCTAATAGACCTGCTAGTATACCAGATAAGATATCACCGCTGCCACTCGTAGCCATGCCAGGTGTTCCATATTTTGTTAAATAAATGTCTTTACCATCTGTAATCATTGTTGTACTTCCTTTTAATAGAACTGTTACATTGTTTTCTTTGGCAAAAGTATGTACTACTGATGTTTCTTGTTCTTTTATTTCTTTAATAGGAATATTTGTCAGTCTTGAAAACTCTTTTAAATGCGGAGTTAATAAAATATTTGCTTGGCTTTCTTTTAATAAATCTAGATGTCCTACTAAAGTATTTAGGCCATCGGCATCTATTATGAGTTTTCCTTTAAAGTTTAATAAGATATATTCTAAAATACCTAAATGTTCTGCTTTGGCTGCCCAGCCCATTCCCACGGCTAAAACATCTAAATCAGTTATAGCTCTTTGAATGTCTTCTAGAGAGTCATAAGCAAATATGGTTTGTTCTAATATATAAGGACCAAGCATATTTACTGTTTTTGATGGAACAATTATACGGACTAAGCCACAACCACTTCGTAAAGATGTTAGACTCATACTTGCTAATTTTATAGCTCCACTATAATTGATGGAACCTCCTAAAATACCGACTTTGCCAAAATCACCTTTATTAGCTTCTTTATTTCTTTCTCTAAATAATTCTTTAATATCTTCTATGTTAATTTCTTTTATCATTTTGCCTTCCTTTTCTTATAAAAATTTAGCTCTAAATTTGGTCGAATTCGACCTCCATTCTATTAAATTTAAAAGGTGTCAACAAATTAAAACCTTGTTCACACCTTTATTTTATCATCTATCTTATTACTTATTTCTTTTAAAGTTTCTAAATATGCTTTTTCCACAGGGCTTATTGTTTTCACTTGATATTTTCTATATTCATTTTTTGCTTTTTCAATCGCTCTTTTATGACTAACGGTACCTGATCCAGCAAGTATTTTTTCACCAGCACTAGAAAGGATTGTATCTAATTGTCTAATATAATCTTCCATATACATTGGCTTATGCCTAATAGCTTGTATCTCTGCAAAATCAAAATAACCTGATACTAAATTATTTAAAATTTTTAGTTCTTCTTCTGTTAAATAATTTCTTGCAATTACAACATCTTGTAACACTGGAATTTCTCCTTTAAATGTTGTCAATCCCATAAAAGGCTTTTCAGCATCTGCTCTTTCATAGATTACTTCTGAAGCAGTATGTCCGTGTGCTGCATAATGAAGTTTATTTTGAACAATTTTAAAAAATTCAATTGACTTGCTATCTTTCGGATCATAGTCTACCGCAGTTGCGTATAAATCAAGGACTTGTCTATATAATACTTTTTCAGATGACCTTATATCTTTAATTCTAGCAAGTAATTCTTTCCAATAATTACCGCCACCATTTCCTTTAAGTCTTTCATCATCCATAGTAAAACCTTTAATCATATACTCTTTTAATCTTTCGGTTGCCCATTTTCTAAAATTAGTAGCAATTTTAGATTTTATTCTATACCCTAAAGAAATAATCATATCTAGATTGTAATATTTAACTTTTCTTTCAACACTTCTATTTCCTTCTTGTTGAACTGTCAAGAATTCCTTGACAGTTGAATCTTCATCTAATTCTTCTTCATCAAAAATGTTTTTTATGTGTAAACTAATATTTTGTTTAGTTGTATCATATAACTCAGCCATTTGGTGCTGTGATAACCATACAGTTTCCCCATCAAGTTTTACATCTATCTTTGTCTTACCATCTTCTAATTGATATATAACTATATTATTTTTTTCTTCCATTCAAGCCTCCTTTCTAAATTAAAAGGTGTCAACAAATTAAATTTTTGTTCACACCTTCATTTTACTGCATATTTTTAATGTTTGGTGGATATTTCACAAAAATCCAAACCAATTTTTAATTTCATTAATATTTATTTTTTCTTTATTTATACGTTCTTTCCACAGCAATTTTTATACTTTTTGCCCGAACCACATGGACATGGGTCATTACGGCCAATTTTCTTTTCTTTTTTAATTGGGCCTTTTTTCTCTGCTTCTTTTGAATCGTTAGCTTTTCCTTTGATTACTTGCTTACGTTCGGTATTTTGTTCAATATTTGCTTTTAGTAAGAATTGAGCTATTGTATCATCAATGCGGTTTAGCAATTGTTCAAACATATCATATCCTTCCATTGTATAAGCTTGAAGTGGATTTGTTTGAGCATATTGTCTTAAGAAAATACCCTCTTTTAAGCCTTCCATTGCATTTAAGTGTTCAACCCATAGTGAATCTATAATGCGAAGAGAAATAGAACGCTCGAATTCTTCAAAATGCGGAGCATCTTTTATTTTTAATTCATAATCTTCGTTGATCATATTTGTTAAGTATTCGATTAATTCACTAGCATCTTTATCCTTTAATTCATCTTCTGTAACTTTTTGGGTTTTCAAGAAGTTGTTATTCATATATTCAACAATTTCTTTTAAATCTTTGTCAGCAATTTTTTCATCAACAATATGACCATTTA
The DNA here is from genome assembly GCA_944355355.1 of uncultured Bacilli bacterium. Taxonomy (GTDB): domain Bacteria; phylum Bacillota_I; class Bacilli_A; order RF39; family UBA660; genus Ventrenecus. Next base: position 128,105 of record CALVQE010000001.1, on the reverse strand, counting down.
CTAAGTCTTCAACAGTATTTCTAAATGTTTCTTTAATCGTATCGTGAATACTTTCATTATCAATGATCATATTTCTTTGTTCATAAATCATTCTTCTTTGTTCGTTGACAACATTATCGTAGTCTAATAAGTTTTTACGCATATCAAAGTTATTGCCTTCGACTTTTTTCTGAGCTGATTCAATAGAACGAGTTAATGATTTTGAACGAATAGCTTGATCTCCGACCATACCTAAGGCCATAACCATTGATTTTACTTTATCTGTCCCAAAACGGCGCATTAAGTCGTCTTCAAAAGATACAAAGAATTGACTCATACCTGGATCGCCTTGACGTCCAGCACGTCCTCTTAACTGATTATCAATACGACGTGATTCATGACGTTCTGTACCAATTACGCATAGTCCTCCTAATTCTCTTACACCTTCTCCAAGTTTAATGTCGGTACCACGTCCTGCCATATTTGTTGCAATTGTAATTGCACCTTTTTCACCAGCATGTGCGATAATCTCTGCTTCACGAGCATGATTTTTAGCGTTCAACACTTCGTGTTTTAAGCCTTCTTTTTTTAACATTGCTGATAGTTTTTCATTGTTTTCAACAGAAATTGTACCTACTAATATTGGTTGCCCTGTAGAATGAATTTGTTTTATTGTTTTTACGATCGCTTGGTATTTTCCAGCTTCTGTAGAATATACTAAGTCTGCCAAATCTTCACGAATTACTGGTTTATTTGTTGGAATTTGAATAACATACATATTATATATATTTCTAAATTCTTCTTCTTCGGTTTTGGCTGTTCCGGTCATACCTGATAGTTTGCTGTACATTCTAAATAGGTTTTGGAATGTAATTGTTGCCATTGTTTGCGTTTCTTCGTTAATAGTTACGCCTTCTTTAGCTTCAATTGCTTGGTGTAAACCTTCACTAAATTGTCTTCCTTTCATAAGACGTCCAGTAAATTGGTCGACAATAATTACTGCTCCAGCATCTACAACATAATCAACATCTTTTTTAAATCCATAATTTGCTTTTAAGGCATTATTAATGTGATGAACTAAAGCAGAATTTCCAAAATCATATAAATTTTTTAAACGGAAAAATTTTTCTAATTTAGCTGCTCCTGATTCAGTAATAGACACATTTTTTGTTTTATTATCAATGATATAATCTTCTTCAGTTAATGATTTAACTGCTTTGTCGGCATCTATATATAAGTTTTTTGCATTTTGTTTACCGCCAGATATAATTAACGGTGTTCTAGCTTCATCAATTAAGATTGAGTCAACTTCATCCACAATACAAAAATTTAATGGTCTTTGAACGCGATCTTCTTTTCTAACAACCATATTATCCCTTAAATAGTCGAAGCCAATTTCGTTATTTGTAGAATATAAAATATCACAATTATATGCTTCTTGTTTTTCTTTTGGTGTCATTTCACGCATATTAAGCCCTACTGTTAAGCCTAAGAAACGGAAGATATTTCCCATCCATTCAGAGTCACGTTTTGCTAAGAATTCATTTACAGTAATAATATGAACTCCTTTGCCATCTAAAGCATTTAGGTAAGCTGGCATGGTTTCTGTTAAGGTTTTTCCTTCACCAGTTTTCATCTCGGCAATGTTACCATAATGGATAGCCAAACCTCCTAAAATCTGAACAAAATAAGGCTTTTCTTTTAAAACACGGTAGTCTACTTCGCGAACTACAGCAAAGGCATCTACTACTAAATCATTTAATGATTCGCCGTTTTCTAATCTTTGCTTAAATTCTTGTGTTTTATTTCTTAGTTCATCATCACTTAAAGCTGCCATTTCTTCTTCTTTAGCAACTATTTGATTAGCAATCCCTTCAAATCTTTTTAATTCTTTATATTCTGAATCTATAAGTTTTCTAAATATTCCCATGTAAATAAACCTCCATCTTTTATCATTTTATCATATAATTTTAAAAATAAGTCATTTTTTCGCTTAAAATAAGGCTTTTTCTTAATTTTCGAAGAAAAAAAGGCTTTATAGCCTTAGTTTTCTGCATCTATTATACCGTATGAACCATCTTTTCTTTTATATAAGACAGATATTGTGTCTCTCTCTACATTTTTGAAAAGATAAAAGTCATGATCTGTTAATTCCATTTGAAGGATTGCTTCTTCTTCATCCATAGGTATTAACTCTACTGTTTTTCTTTTTACAATATCGGAAGCATTTTCGGGTTCTTCATTTTGCATTAAAAGCTCATATTGCATGATATCTTTAAATTTTTTACGCATTTTCGTTTTATTTTTACGAATTTGACGTTCTAGTTTATCTAGGGTTAAATCAATTGCTGCATATAAATCATTATTTCTTGTTTCAGCTCTTAATGTGAATTTTTTGGTCGGAATAGTTACTTCAATAATTTCTTCTTTATTCATTACACGAACTACTACATAAGCCTTGAGTTCCTCTGGGTTTTCAAAATATTGGTCTAACTTTCCGATTTTCTCTTCGATGTATGATTTGATTGACTCCGTTATTTTAACTTTGTCTCCCCTTATTTCTATTCTCATATCATCACCTTCCTCATTTTTATTATAGCAGATATGGGTAAAAAAAACTACTTTTCTAAGCAGTTTTTTAGGTTAGTTTACAATGTGTGTTACTTCAGCAACATTAATGGCTTGCAAACCCTTCGCTGTTTCAATCAATTTGAATTCAACAATGTTACCTTCTTTTAGTGTCTTATAACCATCCATGTTGATTGCTGAGTAATGAACGAAGATATCTTCTAGATCTCCATATTTAATGAAGCCATACCCTTTGGCATTGTTGAACCATTTTACGGTTCCTCTTAGCACTCTTACACTCCCTTCCTATTACTTTTACTACCTGTTTCTACCTTATCATGTTTATGTATAGACTTCAATTTATTTCGATCGACAAATTTTGCAAAAAATAAATAACACATAAGCCACGATAGTGCTCATTATACTTTGTTTTTTCATTTATAAGATTGTTTTTGTCTCAAAGTATGTTTTTTTGGTATCAAAAGTATCTAAGAGAATAAGATATTTATTAAAGTGTTGGTTTGGACATTTATAGTAGAATTGTTTATAGCAATCGCAGTGGCAAAAAAAGACAGAAACATTTTTTCAAGACATTTCTGCTTTTCTAAACTGTTTTTTCTAAGCTGAATGTTTTAATTTTTATGCTTCAACAACATTGGAAACTTCTTCAACATTGATAGCTTGTAGGCCTTTTGCAGTTTCAATTAATTTGAATTCAACAATGTTACCTTCTTTTAAGGTTTTGTAGCCTTCCATGTTAATGGCTGAATAATGAACAAAGATGTCTTCTAAATCTCCATATTGGATGAAGCCATACCCTTTGGCATTGTTGAACCATTTTACAGTTCCTTTTAACACTTTTACACTCCCTTCCTATTACTTTTCACTACCTACTTCTACTATCATGTTTATGTGTTCATTTCATTTATAAACTTTCATACCTATAAATATCACATAACCCACGATGTTGCCCATTATACTTTGTTTTTTTGATTAAAGAATAGTTTTTGTCTCAAAATAGGCTTTTTTTGCTTCAAATTCTTTTTTTATAACATATTCCTTTAGTTTTTTCCTTTTTAAAACCTTTAATTTTACTTTTTCGACTAAGAACGATTCATCCTCTTTTTTCTTTGGTAGAATGGTTTTCGTTGGGAGTAGTGATGTGGTGAAAAAAAAGTTTATTGAATCTTCTATTCAGCTTATTAAGAGAAAGAAAACAATCAGTGAACTTGAGGAAAAAAAATTACGGTATGGTTTAGAAGGATTTTATAATTTGGCAACTAAGACTGTAGTTTTACTTATTTTAGCAATTATTTTAGACCTAATACCTGAATTGCTTTTATTAACAGCTATTTACTCAACGCTTCGAATGTATGGGTTTGGAATACATATGAAAACAAGTTTACAATGTTGGTTTACTACAGTTCCTATTTATATAGGAGGGTGTTTACTTATTAAATATTTTGTATTCTCAGATTCATTTAATTATTTGATATGGATATTTGGATTTCTTTCATTTTTATTCTTTGCACCTGCTGATACGCCAGCTAGGCCTTTAATAAGAAGAAATAAAAGAATCCGAGCAAAAGTACTTGCCATGGTTATATTTGTTTGCTACTTTGTTTTATTTTCATTTACTAATAATACCATATTATCGAACACCATCGTTTATGCGGTTATTATTGAAAGTATATCTATTAATCCACTTACGTATAAGCTCTTTCATACTTCCTTTAATAATTATAAAAAGTATCCAGAATTTTCGGTTTAAATATTTATATAGATTTAAACAAGAAGAAAGGATGTGAAAGAAAATGTTTCTAGCCGATATTTTAGCTGGAATTGCAAATATTTTTGCAAAATCTGTTTCGTCTGCTTGTGTTTGGTATTTTTGGGATGAACCTGAAGCTGATTTGGAAATCATGTAAAAAATTGAGCTATTTAACTCAATTTTTTAATGCTTCTTTTTTACTTCTATTTTATTTATAAAAAGATTATTTTTGATAGCTGTAGTAATATAAAGGTTTTTACGATTAAATAAAGAATATAAGCCTAATCCATGGCCTGTTTCTTTTGAAGTATATTCTTTTGTGCCTAATTTATCTATTTCAATATTACCTGTGAAGGTATTTGTTACCGTTACCATTAAACTTTCTTTGGTTTCTTTAAACTCTAAATATAAAAGTTTCTCTTTGCTTTTTACTGCTGATTCCAAAGCATTGTCTAATGTCACTCCTAAAGCTTCACAAAACAAATTATAGTTTCTTGGTCCAAGTAAGCCTAAGATCTTTTTCTTGATTTTATTTTCTACTGTGATCTTCAAATCTTCTTCGGCATACTTATAGAACTTTTCTAATATAAAACCATTTATTCCTCCCGGCATACTTGTCATATCTTGTTTAATATAAAATTTGCTATTATATTCTTTTATTAAAGCGTCAATTAGTTGTTGAGACTTTTTATTTGCTACACTTTTAATTCCCATCAAGTTATGTTCTAAATTATGTTTCAAAACTCTGTATTCCTTTAAAAGTTCCAAATTTCCCTCGTTATTTTTTTCTAAAATGTCATTAGTTTTCTTTAACATTACAATTTGATAGTTCATTGAAACAAAATTATAAATAATAATTAATGAAATGAGGCCAATTACAACTACTACAGATATTAAATAAGCATTGTCTATATTACTTACCGAAAAAACACCGATAATTAGATAAATTACTATTACTACACTAATATGTTTAAAATCAATGTTACCCTGAACTATTTTTTGATTAATTTTTTTAATGTATTTTTGACTTATAGGAAGTATAAAAATTATTAATTGAATTAAGCTCATAAATAACGAACTAAAAAATTTTAATATATTACGATTTTGCTCATTTAATGTGACAGTATTACTTATTATTAACATACTTATTAAATCAATTATTACGCTGATCGTCCAAATAATTATGCTGTAACTTACTGCTGTTTTTCTATCACTTTTATACATTCTTTGAAAAACATAAATAAAATAAATAATAGAAATCAGGGGACTAATTAGTTTACCTATAAAAAATTCATATATATTTTGTAAGGCTTGAAACAAACTCATACTTATTATAAGTACAAAATCCAATTCTTTTAAACAAAGCTTTTTCTTATTGATTTTACCATATGCAAAGATAGTTACTATTTGTGAAATAAGGGAAGCTATGAAAATTAATAAAAATTCAATCATTTTTGATCTTCAATTCCTTTTCTATATTTCTTTGATAACATATCTACCTTCTCACCTGTTTCTAATACAAAATAACCTTGACTGTAATTCAATTTTACTACTTTCTCTTTATTCACAATACAACTTTTATGTGTTTGAACAAAACGATTATCTAACATGTTTAATATTTCTGTTAAAGTCATACCTATTTTAAACTCTACTTCATTTTCAGTGTGAATGACTACTTTTCTATCTTCTTTATCTCTGGTGATATAAAGTATGTTCTTCATATATATTTCTACATTAACGTTTCTACCTGTTAATTTTAGAAGTTTCTTATCAAATTTCTTTTCATAAATAATTTTCAAATCTTTCTTCAACCTTTCGTCAAAGTTTTGAAACTTTTCTATAAAATCAAAAACTTCCAGAATACTTCGATGTACACTTTCAAACATTTTATCATGTGTTGTCACAAAAATGATTTCACTATCCCAGTCTTTTTCTCTAATTTTCTTAGCTATTTCTATTCCACTTATACTATGTTCTAATTCAATATCCATAATATAGACTTTACGATAAGAGCAATTGTTAATTTCATTTTGTAAACTCTCATCGTATTTTTTGAAATATTTTATTTCAATATCACAATTATTTTCAAAAGAGAATTCTCTAATAATTTCTTTTATACTCTTTTGATCTTTTAACTCATCTTCTACAACTATTACTTGCATACTTATCTCTCCTAACAGGTTTACTATTAGCAATTATACCATAAAACCACATAAAAAATAAATACCTTTTTTAAGGTATATACTTTTCTAAAAGAATTGTTCTACGATTTTGATAGTAAAAACAACGATGAGAATCTATTTTTTTTATTAAATTTGCTAGTTTTGGATTACTTCCTAAAAGATACATTGTTGTATTTTTATAATTTTTTTGAATATGTTTTATTGCTTCATCTATATTATGATAGATGTTTAATGGATAAAACCTTTTTATTCCTGCACCTTTTTGCTGATAGTATACTGTTATATAGTTTGTATGAACATTTAATATTAATTGATTATTCTTTTTATCATATAAACTTAATTCTTTTTTATATTTAATATTTTTTATTCCTAAATTGTTTAAAATTACTGTTAGTATTTCTTTATCTGTTTCTTCATAGAATAACGGTAGTAAAATGGCGATGGGTTTTGACTGAAATAAATTTACCCATTTTTCTTGCTTTATTAATTTGCTTAAATATTCTTCAAACATTGGAATATTTTTTATTTTACCGTATTCCATAGCTTTTTTAGGCATTATGAACTCTTTTATCTCTTCTTTTTCTTTATATTGAATGATGTTTTCAAATAAATATATTGCTACCATATTTTAAAAAAATCCCTTTTGGGATTATTTTAATTCATCTAATGTTTTTTTGTAGAATTCTGTAGGATTTGTTAATACACCATCAATATATACTTCGAAAAGAAGAGTTTGTTCTTTGTCAGTTTCCAATTTTGATGTTCCTGAAGTTGCAATTAATTGATTTTTGGTTACTGTATCACCCACATTGACTTTTGTTTCTCCTAAAGCATAATAAACGCTTGTGACTTTGGAGTTATGTTCAATGGTTAGCACGGTACCTAAAATTTCATCTGTTTTAATGTCTTTGACAGTTCCATCCATAGGAGATACAACATCAAAGATTTCATCTGATTCATATAATACGCCTGTATTTGGCATATAGGTATTTTCATAGTAAATTAAAGCGCTTTCTTGATTTTCGTTTGATTCGTCTTTGTTGTAAAAACTTTTAGCTACAGTAACATTTGCACTTGTATAAGGCATGCTTACTTTTTCACTTACCGGTTCTTCATTTGTAGTCGTAGGTGTTTGTTCATTTTCATCAAAAACACTCATGGAATAATTATAGTTTTCATCTGTTTCTACATTTTTATCTAGTAAATTTTTCGATAAAAAAGTTACTCCTACTGCCATTAATCCAATTATAAACAAATATAATGTGGGTAAAACATATCCTTTTAATTTTCTCTTTTTCATTCTTTTCCTCCTAAACTTATTGTGGAGGATTGTTTATTTTTTATACATAAATATTTTTAATTTCTGTATTTTGATAGTAATGATTTAATATTTCATTGTAAGTATATCCTTCTTTAGCCATACCATTTGCTCCGTATTGACTCATACCTACACCGTGACCATAACCTTTGGTTGTGATTGTAATGTCAGCTTCGTTTATGGTAATTGTAAAATCTGTTGATCTTAAACCTAGTTTTGTTCTTACTTCAGTTCCTTTAAAAGTTTTATCATTAATTGTAATAGAATTAACACGATTGGTATTACTTCTTTCAATATTAGAAATTGTAATTTGATCACAAGTTATTTCTAAACCATTGCAAAACTCTTCTTTTGTAAAGGTGACTGTATATTCAAAGTTAGCAAGTGATTCGTTGTCCCATGATGAATCTACGCTATTTAAGTATGGTAAGTCTTCAACAAATACTAGTTCAGAATTTTCCGTGTAACCGTTACTCATTGAAAAATAGAAAGCGTTGATGGTTTCATTATTATAGGTGATAATTTCTCCTTGAGTTGATTTTACTGCATCTCTGACTTTCAAATAGTTTGGGAAAAAGTTTAATCCCCATGAAGATAATAGTTCACGATTACTTCTATAGGCTTGATCTTTTGTACCTATGATTAAATCATAATCTAAATTACGTGTTTCCTTTTTGTACATTGCGTATGTTCTGGCCGCAACAGCTTGAGCTTTTAAGGCCTCTACTTCGAAGAATGCTGGCATTTCTGCAGAAACGACACCGACTATGTAATCTTCTAGATTTATTTCCGTAATGGATCCATCGCTTTCATTTAATAAACGTACGATTATAGGTTCTGTATTTTCTGGTGGTTCAATTGGAATCATATAATCATTTTTTTCGGCATAGATGAGAACTGCCCCTAAGATAATTGTTAAAACAATTACAACAGCCAATAAAATTTTATTTTTCATTTAATAGTCTCCTTAGAGAAATTCATAGATAAAATTCGTTACAATATATCCCATGACTAGACTTAATAAAACAACTAAAATACGCGATTCAAAATATCTATTTTCTTTTAAAATTTTATTAAAATTCACAGCGGATAGAGCAAAGGCTGAAAGCATAGAAAAGAAAATATAGACATATAGTTTATAGTTCATTATATTCTCCTTGTTCATATTTTATGATTTTATTTATACGATTTAAATGTCTTTCTTCTGTTGGATTTGGGGTATCTATAAAAGTGTGGACAACATCCATAGCTTTATCTATAGGAAGGCTTCCAAAGGCAATCACATTTGCTCCGTTGTGATTTTTAGCATGATGGGCATCTTCTTCGTTTACTACTCTAGCACAGCGAATTCCTTTTACCTTGTTGGCAGCGATTGATATTCCTATACCATTGCCACATAAAAGAATTCCTAAATTTTCTGGATTCTTTTGAACGTTTTTGCAGACATCAAATGCAAAATCAGGATAATCATCTGTTTGGGTCGTTGGAATACTCGTGTATTCAACTTCCTTATTTTCTTGTTTAAGTTGATCATAGATTTGGTGGGCAAGATTTGCTCCACGGTGATCTGCTCCAATATATATTTTCATATTCTCCTTCTTTCTTTTTTTATTATAAACTTTTTTTGGTTACTTGAAAACCAAAATTATTGACGGTTATCGTCAGGCTTTTGTATAATTAACCTGAAATCAATTTTAAATTGGTTTTATGAAAGGATTTTAATATGTTAGAAATAAAAGATATTTGCTTTGAGAGAGATCATAAGAAAATACTTGACCATATTAGTTTGACTCTTGAAGAAGAAAAATTTTATGTTATAACCGGGCCAAATGGTTCAGGAAAGAGTACATTAGCTAAGATTATTATGGGTATTGTAAAGCCTGATTCTGGACAAATCATTTGGAATGGTGAGGATATTACTTCACTTGGTATTGATGAGAGAGCTAAGAAAGGAATTTCGTTTGCTTTTCAACAACCAGTGCGATTTAAAGGAATCACAGTTTTTGATTTATTAAATATCGCAACCGGTAAAAAGTTAAATAAAAAAGAAGCTTGTACTATTTTATCAAAGGTTGGATTATGTGCACTTGAATATGTTGATCGAGAAATCAATGATTCTTTGTCTGGTGGTGAATTAAAAAGAATTGAAATTGCTACTGTAATTGCGAGAAATCCTAAAATGGCTATTTTTGATGAACCGGAGGCTGGAATAGATTTGTGGAGTTTTCAAAATTTAACTGAAGTTTTTAAAGATTTGGAAATGGAAAGTCAAGGAATTACTTTAGTGATCTCTCATCAAGAACGAATTTTACAAATTGCCGATCAAATTGTTTTATTAGAACAAGGAAAATTAAAAAAAGTTGGTTCTAAAGAGGAAATGCTAAAACTTATTTTACAAGAACCAAGATGCTGTCAAAGAAAGGAGTTAGAACATGAATGATGCGGATAAAAGACTACTTAATGAGTTAAGTGATTCTGAAACTCAAAAAGCTGATGCCTATAATATTAGAAAAAATGGAAAAAGTATTGATCGTAAAACTAATCCTTTTGTGCAAATCATACCTAAGGAGGGTAATCAAGGTATAGACATTTATGTTAAAGAAAATACTTTATTAAGTGTTGTTCATATTCCAGTAATCCTTACGGAAAGTGGTTTGACTGATGTTGTTTATAACGATTTTCATATTGGTAAAAATGCTAATGTTATTATTTTGGCAGGATGTGGAGTGCATAATGATGAGCATAAAGATACAGAACATGACGGTATTCATCGCTTTTATTTAGAGGAAAATGCTAAAGTTAAATATATTGAAAAACATTATGGTGAAGGTCTGGGTAAAGGCAAAAAGATTTTAAATCCTGTTACTGAAATCTATATGAAAAATGGGTCTAATATGACTATGGATACAATACAAATCAAGGGTGTTGATACAACAGAAAGAAAAACGATAGGTATTTTGGAGAGTAATACAATATTAGTTATTAATGAAAAGATTTTAACGGAAGGACATCAGAATGCTAAAACTATTTTTCAGGTTGATTTAAATGGAGAGAATGCCAGTACTCATGTAACCAGTCGAAGTGTTGCTACAGAAAATTCTTATCAAGAGTTTATATCTGACATTACTGGTAATGCTCCTAGTTATGCTCATGTGGAGTGTGATGCCATTATAAAAGGGAATGGTCAAGTAAAAGCGATTCCTGAGATTTATGCAAAAAATCCCGAAGCTAATCTTATTCATGAGGCGACAATTGGAAAGATTGCAGGGGAACAATTAACGAAACTTATGAGTTTAGGATTAAGTGAAAAAGATGCTGAAGATGTCATCATTAAGGGTTTTTTGAAATAAAGTTGGTATGATTTGAATTTAATATTTTTTCAAAATGAGGGAGAATTCCCTCTTTTTTATTGCGATGACCTGGTAAGGCATATAAGTCGTGTCCTGGAAATTCATTTGCTTCAATTAAAAAGCATTTTTCTGGACCTATACAAACATCAAAACCAATATAATCTATTTCTTTCGCTACTTTGCTTGCTTCTATACACATTTTTTTAGCTTCTTCCCAGCAGGGAATTTGAAAGCCTAAGATTTTTTTGGCTGTTAAGGGATGATGTGTATAAGTACTTCCGTCTTTTTTAACAGCTGGAAAGTCAATAACTCCAGTTTCAATATTTATAGGAGCTAATAGGCCATCATGGTTAAAATTGTCTACAATATTCTGATGATCTCCTATTCGTATAAAAGCTGCAGCGACTTTTTGATTTAAGGTGACAATTCGAATTGTATTAATGCTGTAAGGATGAAGATCATTTATCGATTTACATTGAATAGCAACCTCTTCAATTAAAAGCTGATTGTTTTCTTGTAGATTTTGATATAATTCATGTTTGTTGTGATTTGTACTATTTATTTTTTCTATTCCTTTACCACATTCCAAATCAATAGGTTTAGCTATAAAGATTGGGTGTCTTTCTAAGAAATGATAAAATTGTTCTTCGTTGTTATTTATAAAAAACCATTCACGATTCAGATATTTAGTAAATTTTTTATTAAATTCATTTTTATTGTGAAAAATATGATTATATTGCGGATTATTTAGCTTCTTGATAAGATCATTATTCTTTCCTCTTGTTAGAACTGTTTTTCGTTCTTCTTTAGTCATATCATACATTTCAAATAAAGCATAATCAGTACATCCAGCTTGATATTTTAGACCACAAAGAATGATGTCAGCTGTTAAAGAAAAGCGTTTTTTTCCTGTAGCAAAATGTATTTTCTTTAATGTTTTCCAAAATTTTTTATAATCCATGTTTGCTATTCTTATTAATGTATATTTTATTTTCAATTGATTCACTTCCCAGAAATCAGATTACTCTGATTTTGTGAATAAAATATGGAAAAAAAGGCAAAGAAAAAAGAAGATTTATTTTTCTTCTTTGTTCATATTATATTTACGATTAAACTTTTCAATTTTTCCAGTTTTCACTGTATTTCCTTGTTTACCTGTATAGAATGGATGACACTCTGAGCAAACTTCAACTTCAATGTTGTCTTTTGTTGATTTCGTTTTGAAAGTTGCTCCACAAGCACATTTTACAGTAACTTCTTTCATTTCTGGATGAATATTTCTCATAATATACACTCCTTCCGCCATATCTCTCTTGTAGATATAGTAATTTCTGTCTTTTGTATTATATCATAAAATTTGAAGGTTGCAAGTAAAAAGTGTTTGCTTTAACGAATAAGGGCTTGAAATTCTCTTTTTAGACTTAATTCGTCTTTATTTTCAGCTTTTAAAGTGCGATATAGCTTTAAGGCATCTTTAGTCCGTGCAAGAGTGACTGGTGAGTTTATATTGCAATAATCTTGAACTGTTATGTTACATAAACTGTGATAAATGTGCATAAGTTGTTTTTTGGTCTCTTCATCTACTTGCCATTCAGCTAAAATACCTCCCATAATTAATAGATGCATTTTAGCTAATTCTTCAACACTTTGTTTTAAAGGATCGTTTAAATTTAGACGAGAGCAATGCTCTTTTAAGTTTGTAATAATATCTAAAATATCTAAAATCTTTGGATTCGGTATATAAGTTGTTCGCATAATACCATTTGTTTCTCTATATTTATAACAAGCTGAATCCACTTCTAGAACATGGGGTGCTTTTATTAAAAGGGGATAGCTAAAAGCAATGTCTTCGTATTTTTTTCCTTCTATAAAGGATTCAGTTTCAATAAAGTCATGTTGCCATAATCGTGTACAGCAACTTGGATTTTGAATGAGCAGATGATTTGGATTTTTTGTATAAGAAAAGTATGTTTTTTTTGTAACTGGAGAAGGTTTTAGCTCTTGATAATTTTTATCCACTATAGACAAGTTTCCTGATACTATTGGCACTTGATAGGCTTTGGCTAAACAATAATAATCTAACAACATATTTGGCGTGATCATATCATCTGCGTCAACAAAACTTATATACTCGCCTTGAGCTTTAGCCATTCCAAAATTTCGACCAGCCGACAATCCATAATTGTCTTCTAAGGAGAATATTCTTATAGGAATATCTATGGATTTTTGGCTAATACTTCTAACGATTGAAACAGTTTTATCTGTACTGTGATCATCTATAAAAATAATTTCAATATCTTTTAATTGACTAGATAGAACTGAATTTAAACATTGTTTTATATATTTCTCTTCGTTTTTTGCAACAATTATCACACTTACTTTTGGCATAGTACACCTCTTTTGAGTCTATACTCTATCACAAAAAATTAATTTGTAAAGTTTTTTTATAAAAAGGATTGTATTTGTTCACTTATATAGCGATGCCCTTTATAATTTAAGTAATAGCTATTGGAGTCAAAAAAGTATTCTTTATTTTCTGTAATATTTTCTATATCTATATATGTTACGCGATGTTTTGTACTTAATTCTTTTAATTTCCGATTGATTTCTTGAACTTTTTCTTTATTTAATACGGCAGTTGGATAGAGACTTATTAGAAAGATGTCTTTATTATTATAAATGCGAATTACAGTTAAAATTTTATCCATATTTTCTATATATTGATCAATTTGTTTTGATTTTAAATTTTTTTGATTAAGTTCATCCATGCCAATAGCTATGGTTAAGATTTTAGCTTCAGCAATTGCTTGTTGAATTTTGGTGTTGGTACTTTCTAAGGTATAGTTATTACTTATTTTGGTTTTCAAGGTTTCTGTTGTTTCTCCTTTTATAGAGAATTCTTTAATGTATTCTTCTACCGTTCCTGTTTCTTCATAATAATCTCGCAGGTAATCATTAAAACTATATCCTGTTACATCGTAAGCTGTCTCGCCTGTTGATATTCCGTCTCCTAGAGTAACGATATTCATTCTTTCGTGGTATACATGCTTATATATAAAAAAGGTTAAGAAAGCTGCAACTATGACAGTTAAAAGTATTTTCTTTTTCAAGCGTAATCACCTAATTCATTTTATGACAAAAAAAAAAAGACATTCTTGTCTTAATGTTAAATGCTCTTCTTCTAATAAATTCTATGGAAAGGTATGAAGATTCATTTATTCTTCAATAATTTTAATGTCAGCTCCAACAGCTGTTAATTTTTCAATAATATGTTCATAACCTCTTAAAATGTATTCAATGTTTGATATTTTTGTTGTTCCTTCAGCAAGTAATCCAGCAATAACCAAAGATGCCCCAGCTCTTAAATCGCTAGCAGCTACATCTGTACCATATAACGGAGTTTTTCCTTTGATAAATGCCGTTTGATTATTCACCTCTATATTTGCTCCCATTTGATTTAGGTACTCAACTTGGCCCATTCGGTTAGTGTAAATTGTTTCTTCTAAAATACTTTGCCCTTCACATTGAGTCATTAAAACACTGATAGGTTGAGCTAAATCGGTTGGAAATCCAGGAAAAATTAAGGTCGTAATGTTAAATGGTTGAAAATGATCTGGATGAGAAATGATAATCTTATTTTTTTTAAACTCAATATTAACTCCTACTTCTTGTAATTTAGAAAGCAGTGAAGTTAAATGTTCTTTAATTACATTTTCGATTATTAATTCTTTTCCTAATAAAGAACCTATAATAATGTATGTTCCCGCTTCAATACGGTCTGGTATTACTTCAATAATTGCTTTATGCAAGTAGTCAACACCTTCAATGGTTATTTTGCTTGTTCCAGCTCCTTTTATTTTAGCTCCCATATTATTTAGATATGTGGCAATATTAACTATTTCTGGTTCTTTAGCAGCATTATTTATAATAGTTGTTCCTTTTGCTTTGACGGCTGCAAGCATGATGTTAATCGTTGCTCCCACGCTTGCAAAATCCAAATAAATACGTGCTCCTTTTAGTTCTTCAGCATGAATAATATATCTATCTTCTTGTTCTGTTACTGTAGCGCCTAATGCTTCAAAGCCTTTTAAATGAAAATCAATTTTACGATTTCCTATTTTACATCCTCCAGGGAAATACATTTCTACATGTTTTAATTTTCCAAGTAAGGCTCCCATAAAATAATAGCTAGCTCTAAGTTTGCTTGATAGTTCTTCTTTAATTACGGTATTTTTTAAGTTTTGAGCATTTATATGCATTGTATCTTGCGTAGTTTTTACTTCACCATTTAAAAGTTTTATAATATCAACTAAAGCATCTCGATCAGATATTTCTGGAACATTATAAATCGTCGTTTCTTCATCGCATAAAATAGAGGCTGGTATTAAAGCTACCACACTGTTTTTGGCACCAGAAATGGGAATACTTCCTGAAAGTTCTTTTCCACCGTTTATTACAATTTTTTTCATTTGGATCACATCCTTTAAATTAAGTCTTTTATACTATATCAAAGTTTTCTTTATTTTTAAAGTTTTTTTCTCTTTTATTTACAGATATGGAAAATAGCTAAGGTAACTAAAAGAAATAAACCGAAGTATGTTGCTTTTTTTCCTAATTTTTGTGAAGCAAATTTTCCAATTAACAAACCTAGCATGGTGAAGAAAAAACTTATGACCGAGAAAACAAACATGGCCATGATTTTATTTTGAGTTATAGCTGTTAAG
Source organism: uncultured Bacilli bacterium (assembly GCA_944355355.1). Lineage (GTDB taxonomy): Bacteria > Bacillota_I > Bacilli_A > RF39 > UBA660 > Ventrenecus. The sequence continues at coordinate 112,212 of CALVQE010000001.1, read as the reverse complement.
CCTAATCCGGTTGAAAAAGCGTCGATGGATACACCAAAAGCAAAGAGAAAAACTCCAAAAAAGGAAAGATCTATTGCAGTTGGTTCTTCCTTTTTTAATATTTCAACAAAAAGATTTACAGCTATAAATAGAAGAATACAACCTAAAAACAAGTTACTATTCAATTTAAAAAATGTTACAATTTGATCACCTATTAAATCACCTAAGAAAGGCATGATAAAATGCATAATACCTACAGCTAAACTAATCGTCAATATTTTTTTTCGTGTTAAATTATAGGTTCCTACGCCTAGAGATAAAGAAAATGTGTCCATGCTTAAAGCTATGGCAATTAGTAGGATATTCAAAAGTTCTTTCATATTGTTCTCCTAGCAAAATATATGAAAATAAAAATCTTTTTAGCACTAAAAAAGATTAGCCTGAGCTAACCTGTGTATTTTTCTAAAACTTCTTTCACATAGAAGGTATAATGAATGTCTTCTGTGTTCCGTTCTTTTGCTTCTAGTAGGCACAAGGGAGGAAACATGACACACCACCAATTTTCTCCGTTTCCGCTTCCCAAAGTAATTACTAAGGATTCGTAATCACCACTAGGATACCTTACACCTTTATATTCTTTCTCGGGAAAGTAATTTAAGCCAAAATTTATTTGATAATCTGTTGTATATTGATTAATTATTTCTTTTATATTTTCTAAATTATTTTCAATAATATTTTCGGCTTCTTTGCTTGATTTTGCTTGGCTTACTAAGGAATTTAATTCTTTTTCAACTGCTTCTTTTATTTCCATTTTTTCAGTTTGATCTTCTAAAGTATTCGAATTAGCAATTACGCGAAAGCGAATAGCATAGTCCGGTATTAAAATTTCTTCTTTATTTACAAAACCATAGATAAGAAACAGGACAAAGAGAATAGGTATTATTTTTTTCATTTTATCACCTATATCTCTTATGGAGGATTTTTTTATTTTTTATTCAAAAGTTATAAAAATATATCTATCTCGATTCGTCAAATCTTTTTCACCGTATATATTACAATTAGATAAATACTTTTGAGCTAAATTTTTAATGGCTTCTTTTTGCGTCATTCCTATTTCAAAGGCTACTAGTTTTGGTTTTTTAGTTAATTTACCGATTTTTTCTATTATTTTTTCATAAAAATATAAGCCTTGATTTGGGGCAAATAAAGCATTTTGGGGCTCATATTTTGTTTCTGGTCCAACTGGTTCTATTTCACTAACATAAGGAGGATTACTTACAATAATATCAAATCCTTCATAACTTATAGTTAGCATATTTTTTTGTTTAAAAATTAGGGACACATTATTTTGCTCGGCATTTTCTTTAGCTAAAGTTATAGCGTTTAAAGAAATGTCTACTCCTGTTACTTCGCAAGCAATATTCTTTTTTAAGGCTATAGATATACAGCCACTTCCAGTTCCTAAATCCAAAATACTTGGGTTATCTAGGTTCATTATCTTTATTTTTTCGATGACTTTTTCTACAAATAATTCTGTTTCAAAACGTGGAATTAGAGCTCTTTCATCGACATTAATTGTTGTATTTAAAAATTCAACATTACCAATTAAGTATTGAACAGGATAATGGGTAGCTAATTTTTCTACAAGTTCTTGTTCTTGATTGGGATATTTTTGTTTTAGAAGATTCCAATCTATATCGGTTATATTTTCTGGTTTCATATGCTCTCTTTCTATTGTTACAGTATTTTATTTTTTAATTGAGTTTAATTAGAAAAAACAGGTTATTCCCCTGCTAATTTTCTTTTTAAATCTTCAGTAATTAAGGCATCAATAATAGGCTCTAAATCGCCATCCATTACTCGGTCTAATGCCATGATTGAAAAACCAATGCGGTGATCTGTTACACGGTTTTGAGGATAATTATAGGTCCTAATCTTTTCTGAACGATCACCTGTTCCAATTTTACTTTTTCTTTCTGAACCAACAGCTTGTTCTTTTTCTTGCTCTAAGCGATCATATAATTTTATTTTTAATAATTTCATCGCTTTATCTTTATTTTTTAGCTGACTACGTTCATTTTGACATGTAACCACGGTATTAGTTGGTAAATGTGTAATACGAACTGCTGAGTTTGATGTATTAACGGATTGACCACCGGCTCCACTAGAATGATAAACGTCTATTTTTAAATCACTTTCTTTGATATCAATATCAACATCTTCGACTTCTGGCATGACTAAAACTGTCGCGGTTGAGGTATGTACACGTCCTTGTGTTTCAGTGACAGGAACTCTTTGAACACGATGGGCACCGCTTTCATATTTTAGCTTACTGTAAACATTTTCTCCTTTAATTGTACATTCTACTCCAGCAAAACCTCCAGATGCTCCTTCTACTTGATGATCAATCTCAATTTTCCAACCTTGCTTTTCAGCGTAGTAAGTATACATTCTTAATAAATCACCGGCAAAAATATTTGCCTCATCGCCACCAGCTGCGCCGCGAATTTCCATGATAACGTTTTTACCATCATTTTCATCTTTAGGAATAAGAAGTATTTCTAATTCATGATTTAAAGTATCCAATTTTTCAGTGTTTTCAGCTATTTCTAATTCAGCCATTTCTTTAAATTCAGGATCACTTACTAAGGCTTTGGCTTCTTCAATATTTTTTTCACAAGTACATAGTTCTTCATATTTGGTTACTATCTCTTTTAGATCACTTTGTTCTTTTGATAGTTTTTTGACTTTGTTAAAGTCACTCATTACTGCTGGATCCATCAGTTCTTTTGTTAGTTCTTCGTAACGTGTTTTAATGCTTTCTAATTTTTCTTTCATTGTAGATGCTCCTTCTACATCGAATCTTCTTCCTCTTCATCGATGATTACTAAATCTTTTAAATCACTTTCGGTATCATCATCAACATCGTCTTCATCATAATAGGTATCATCAATGCTAGGTTCTTCTGTTTCATCTTCTTCTTTTGTTTCTTCGACATCTTCTTCAAACTCGTCGTCTTCTTCAACAATTAATTTTTCACTATGACGAGATTTTAAATCCCAAAAACCATTTTCTAACATGGTAAATTTTTTATCTGTTGTTAAAATTTCGAAGAAATCACCAATTTGATTAACAAAATCATCTTCACTTAATTCTTTTATATCACAAATTTGTTGGAAGAGATCATTGATTTTCATTTTTTTCTTTGTTTCTTCTAATATCATATAAGCTAAATCTGCATAACTTAATAATTCAATTTCTTCTTTACTTAATTCTTTAATTTTTTTCATTTTTTACATCCTTTCTGGTATTTTTATACTTAATAAGTCTAACATATCCTTAATTATATTATTAGATAATGCGAGCAAAATCAACCAATTTTCTTTTTTGTTTACATCATCTAGATTATTAATATGATTCTTTTCGTAAAATGCATTTATATTTACACATAATTCATAAAGATAATTAGCAAGAAGTGAAGGAAGCCTTGTATCTACGGCATATTTCAGTGCGCTTTCTAGTTCTATTATCTTTAATCTTAGATCTCGATCTTCTTTGTTATAAATGATTTTATTTAGCGTTTCTGACTGCTTATTTTCTTGAGTTAATATTTTATTTACCCGAAGATATGTATATAAAATATATGGTCCTGTCTTTCCTGTTGTTTGAGAAAATTTTTTAATGTCAAAAATATAATCTTTTTCACGGTTATTTTGAAGATCAGCAAATTTAATGATTGCATTTACTAGGATGTCTAAATCAGATTCATTCATACCTTGATTTTTTTCACTTGAATTTAAGAATGTCTGTTTTGTTTCTTCAAATAATTCTTCTAATTTTGGTGTATTTCCAGCTCTTGTTTTAAAAGGTTTACCATCAGGACCATTTACGGTTCCAAAGCCAAGATGTTCAAATTTTTCTTTATAACCTAATAGATTACATACACGAAAAACTGATTCAAAGTGTAAGGCTTGACGACGATCGGTTACATATAAAATGCGATCTGGTTGATAATCTATACTTCTTTGTTTGATTGTTCCTAAGTCAGTTGTTCCATAAAGATATGCTCCATTACTTTTTTGATAAATTAATGGTGGTATTTCTTTAGAATCACTGTCTTTGCTCACTTCAACAATTTTAGCGCCTTCACTGTCTTTTAATAGGTGTTTTGCTTCTAGTTCTTCTGTAACTTTTGTAATATATGGGTAGGCATCAGATTCTCCATTCCATAAGTCAAAGGATACATCTAAATAATCATAAATTCTTTTAATATCAGATTGAGATAACTCTTTAATTACTTTAAAGTAGGTTTGGTATTCTTCATTTCCATCTTGCAAGTCTTTAGTAATGGTTGCACAGATTGTTTTAACATTCTCATCTTCTTTGCAGAGTTTGCTCATTTGAGGATAAATTCTTTCTAAATCTTCTAGAGTGATATCTTGTAAAGAAATATTTTCTTGTTGCAAACCATAAATAACTTGACCAATTTGTAGTCCATAATCACCAAGGTGAACATCAGAGATTACATTGTGGCCCATGTATTTTAACATTCTTTTAATTGCTTCACCGACAATTGCGCTTCTTAAGTGACCTACATGAAGAGGTTTAGCAATATTTGGTCCTCCGTAATCAATAACTATTGTTTCTTTGGCAGGCATTTTTATATTATATTTTTCATTTTGAAGCATATTATTTAATTCATTATTAATGCAGGAATCGCTCAAAGTAAAGTTTATAAATCCTGGTGGTAGTATTTCAACTTTTTGGTAATCCTGATTGTTCTTTAGTTTTTCGACAATTTGAGAACCTATTTCCATAGGATTTTTATGGTATAGTTTAGCTAGTTTAAATACGCCATCAAATTGATAGTCGCATAGGTCTTTACGATTAGAAATTGTTACAGCAACGCCTTCTAAAGGCATTTCTAATTCATTCAAGACTATTTCTATTTCTTTTTCTATTTTATTCGTTATCAAAATTCTCACCTTCTAATTCTATAATAAATTCCATTTCATTATCATCTGTCTCTAAAAAGTATGTTAATTTAATCATATTTTTCATCGTCAATAGATTAGCATACTCTACTAGAACTTGCAAGTAATATTTTTCCTTTTTTAAACTTATCTCACTTGTTTGACCTTCAATGTCTAAAAAGAAGGAATACTCATCATTTTCTCTTATAAATGTCTTCTTTTGTAAATCTATTTCATGAAGAACATTTTCTAATTCAAATTTTAATATATTATTATCTGATTGATATGGAATATCTTTATATTCTAATTCTACTTGGCCTTTTTTTAGCAATTGACATTGTAGTTTCAATGAAAAACACCTCTTTTTTTCCGGTACATTATAACATGGAATGGAGAGAAATAAAAGATTTATTTTACTATTAAGAAAAGCTGGATTGTTTCTTATAAATTTTTCTTATATTTTTTTTATTTTGTTTCATACTAAGTCTAGGTGGATTCCATGAAGATATTAAAATGGTGTGTTAAAATTGGTTTATTTTTATTTTTGTCTGGATTGGTCGTGTTAATAGGAATTTATGTTTATGCGTTTTTCTCACCCAAATTAGAATTAAAGAATATGGGAAAGGTTTTTATTTATGATCATGAAGAAAATTTGATTTATCAGGGATCTGGGTCTAATGATTGGATTAGTATTAATGATATTTCTGAAAATTTAAAGAATGCAGTAGTAAGTGTAGAGGATAAAAATTTCTATCAACATTTTGGGTTTGATTTTTTAAGAATTGGCAAAGCTTTAGTTTCTAATATTAAAAATAATACACGTCAAGGGGCATCAACGATATCACAACAATATATAAAAAATATGTTTTTAACTTTTGATCAAACTTGGTCAAGAAAAATTGAAGAAGCTTTTTTAACTGTTGAATTGGAAGTGCATTATAGTAAGGATAGTATTTTAGAAGGATATTTAAATACAATTAATTATGGTGAAGGAAATTATGGTATTGAAGACGCTAGTAAGTATTATTTTAATAAGAGTAGTAAAGATTTAACTCTTGAGGAAGCAATTATGTTAGCTGGTATTCCTAAGAATCCAGGTAATTATAATCCAGTAAGTGATTATGAAGCTTGTATTGAAAGAGCTTGGATTGTGGCTGATTCTATGCTTAAAAATGGCTACATTACTCAAGAAGAATATGATGGACTTTTTCAAAGTGAAATACCTATATATGGAAAGAGGACAGAAAATAACTCGCAGATGATTTTATATTATCAGGATGCCGTATTAAAAGAGCTTGAAAGTATTAAGTCTGTTCCTACTTCTTTGTTGGAATCAGGTGGCTTAAAAATTTATACTACTTTTGATATGGATGCTCAAGCAAAGATGGAAGAGTCTATTTTAAGTTATATGGGAGAACAAGATGAATTACAAGTGGCTAGTGTAATTGTTGATCCAACGACTGGGGCAGTGCGAGCTTTAACAGGTGGGCTTAATTATGCAAAAAGTCAATATAATCGAGCGACTCAGGCAAAAAGACAAGTTGGAAGTACTATGAAACCTTTTTTGTATTATGCTGCTTTGGAAAACGGTTTAGTTTCTTCTTCGACATTTACAAGTGAACCGACAACTTTTCATTTTGCTAATAATCAAGTTTATTCTCCTAATAATTATAATCAGATTTATGGTAATAAGGATATTACGATGGCGGCTGCCATAGCTTATTCGGATAATGTTTACGCGGTAAAGACACATTTGTTTTTAGGTACAGATACGCTTGTTAATACGGCTAAGTTAGCTGGGATTGAAGAAGAATTGGTTGGAAATCCTTCTTTGGCACTTGGAACAAGTGAATTAAATATGCTTGATTTTGCTCATGGATATGCAACTTTAGCAAGTGGCGGTGATGAAAAAGATATTTATTTTATTGAACGGGTTGAAGACATGGAAGGTAATGTTCTTTATGAACATAAAAATAAACACAATTACGTTTTAAATAGTAATTATGTTTATATTCTTAATGAAATGATGACGGGAACAACAAATGCTATATTTTCTGATTATACGACTCCAACGGCTTTATCTTTGGCCAATCGAATGACGAGAAAATATGCTTTGAAAACTGGAACAACAAATACGGATTCTTGGAGCGTTGGCTATAATCCTGATTTACTTATGTTGGTATGGGTTGGTAATGACGAGGCTAAAGAGGTTGATAGTACAGCAAGCTATTATTCTAAAAATATTTGGTTAGATACGATGGAAAAAATTTTACAAGATACAGAAGATTCTTGGTATGAAAAACCTCAAAATGTAATAGGTCTTGTTCAAAATGCTGTCACTGGAGAAATTAACAGTACAGAAAATAATACAATATTTTACTATGTTAAGGGTACGGAAACTCAAAGTGTGGCTAAAGAGGAAAATTCTTCTTAGATTAGCTTTTTATAGTATTTCCAAGCCAAAATTTTTACAACTTTTTCATTTATTAATTCTTCATCAATTACTTTCTCTGAAAGTAATTTTTTTACGATGGAAATATCATTTTTATAATCTGTAGTGATTAGTAAGTCATTACCGCTGGTCAGAGCTTTATAGATTTTTGTTTCTTCATCAATATCTACTCCTGCCATGTCTAGGTTATCTGTAATGATTATTCCAGTAAAGTGTAATTCATTTTTTAATAAATCATGGACTGGCTTAGAAAGAGATGCAGGATTTAGAGAATCAATGGCTGTTACGATGTTATGGCTAATCAAAACGGCTTCTGCTTGAGCATTTATTCCAGCTATAAATGGTTTTAAATCCTGTTGTTTAATGGTATTTAAGTCTCTTGTGTCTATACTTATGCCTTGATGGGTATCTGCATTGTTACCATAACCTGGAAAATGTTTTAATGTAAAGGAAAGCTTTGAGGGATCACTAGTTCGAATAACTGTTTGGGCATATTCAGAAGTTGTTTGGGCGTCTTCTTGAAGACTTCTTTCATACATATAATCTTCTTTGTTTAAAGTTATATCTACTACTGGGGCTAAATTTAAGTTTAAGCCTAATTCAGATAAGATATTTGTTTTTTTAATGGTGTCTTCTTTTATTGCCTCTAGTCCTCCTTTTTGATATAGTTTGCTTGGTGATAAGAATGGATCAGCGACTAGATTTTTATTACTACTGATTCTGGAGACAGTTCCACCTTCTTCATCGACAGCCATAAGCATTGGAATTTTTGCAAGGGATTGATAATTACTTATTTTATTTTGAACTTCATTTTTAGTTAAGTTTTTAAAATCTTTGGCAAAATAAAGAAGACCGCCAAATTGATAATTTTGAATATCTTCTTCAATACCCTGTTCAGGAATTCTTACTAAAAATAGTTGTCCTATTTTTTCATCTATACTTATGGTTTGAAGTTTTTGATTGGCTAATATTTTTTCTTGTTCAAATAGATCTGGTATTACATCTGATGTCTTTTCATTTGGGTTATTGGAAGTATTTTCTTTTTTTATCCATATTAAACATATTCCTAAGATAATTAAACTGCTTAATACTATGCATTTTATCAGTCTTTTCATAAAATTTCCTTTCTTTATAGAAAAAAATGACTAATCACTAGTCATCATTTTTAATGCTTATTGTCATTTGGTAATTGCCCGAAAGATCAAGTTCATCTAAGTTAATTTGGAAGCCCCGAGCCTTTAGTTGTTCGACTAAATCGCGAACTTCATTTATAGCGGTTTTTAAATCTAATCCTTGAGCTTCTTCTACTTTTTTATTGTAGTTTGGATCTAATTTCATCACTGAATCCATAGGATCAACAATTATTTCTTGAGGTGTATTTTTAATTTCTTCTATTGTATTTTGTTCTTTATTTTCGGATGTATTAGCTCCAAAGAAGAACGGCATGATTGTATCCTCTTCTTGAGTTTTAGTTTCCTCTTTTGCTGGTTCTTCGAGACTAAAATCATCTAACACTTCAATATTTGTATCTTCTGGTTGGGTATCTTCAATTGGTGTATTAAGATTTGAATTTATTGTCATGTTCATATTTGCTGCTTCATCTTCCAAAAAGTTAAAAAACTTATTTGGCATATTTTTTTCTTCTACTACAGGTTCTTTTATTGGTGTTTTTTCTTGAACTTCTGTTGGATTAATGTCTGTTGCGTTATTTATCATAGTATTTAAATCTGGTTGAGAAGAAACTAATGGAATTTCTTCCCCCTGTTCTCCTTTCGCTTTTTTTATTTCTAAGTCTAATTGACGAACGGTTAAACGTTTTGTTATTATCTTTTGTAACCATTCAGCTTGTTCTTCTTTTGGTAAAGATAGTAAACTTCTTGCATGTCTTTCACTGATTTTTTCTTGTAAAAGAGCATCTTGGACTTCAGGTGCTAAATTTAATAATCTTAATTTATTAGCAATAGAACTTTGACTCACACCCATTTTCTCAGCTAGTTGCTCTTGTGTCATATAGCCTCGGTCTAAAAGATTTTTATAAGATTTTGCTTCTTCAATTGGTGTAAGATTTCTTCTTTGAATGTTTTCTACTAAAGCAATTTCGGCACTTTTATTATCATCGATATCAGAAACAATAGCTGGAACTGTTCTTAACCCTGCCATTGTTGCAGCTTTGTATCTTCTTTCGCCGGCAATAATTTCGTATTTATCCCCTAGTCTTCTTAAAACTAATGGTTGAATAATGCCATGTTGTTTAATTGATTCAGATAATTCTTTTAATCCTTCTTCATCAAAAGCCAGACGTGGTTGAAAACGATTGGGAATAATATCTTCAATCGGTACTTGTATTACCTTTTGTTCTGTATTCACTAAAATCAGCCCCTTACCGCTTATTTTATCTATATTTAATTTTAACAGCTATTTTACAATTAGGCAAGAGTTGTTTAGAATAATTAAGAAAAAAATAAAATAGTTTTTCACTATTCTATTCATTTTTAAGCTTTAATGTTTGTATTAATCTTTAACCAATTGCTTTCTTCTTTATTTTGTCATAAGTTCTGGGATACTTTAAAAGGGTTTGTTTTTCTTTTTTTATCTTTAATAAAGTTCGTTTTCCTCCATTTTTAGGAAGTTCAAATATTTCTTGACTGATTATTTTACAATCTAAAATTTCTATAGTTTTTAAGGCTTGATTTAACTCTTCTTCAACGTTAGCTTTCATTACAAGAAATTCGCCGTTTATTTTTAAAGCTGGAATATTTAGTTCTAAAAGTATTCTTAGTTCTGCAACTGCCCTAGAGGTTACAAAGTCAAACTGTTCACGATGTGTTCTGGTGTAATTTTCAGCTCTATCATATACTGTTGTAGCATTTGATATTTTTAACTTTTGAATACACTCGTCTAAGAAAGCGATCTTTTTATTATTACTATCTAATAGTGTCACTTCTAATTTAGGAAATGCAATGGCTAAGACAAGCCCTGGAAAACCAGCTCCTGTACCTACATCTAAAAGTTTACCTTCAGTTAAATTTGCTATTTTTATTAATGTTAAAGAATCGTAAAAGTGTTTTAAATAAACTTCTTCTTTAGTTTTTATTGCTGTTAAGTTCGTGTATTGATTATATTCTAAAAGAAAATTGGCATATTCATCTAATTTGTCTATTTGTTCTTCTGTTAAGTTTATATTTAATTTTTTAATTTCTTCTATCCATTCATTTTTGTTCATATTTTCCATACTCTTTCTTTAAATAAATACTTAGTATACTTAAGTCACTTGGATTAACGCCACTTATACGAGCAGCCTGCCCTAGAGAGATAGGACGAACTTTCTCTAGTTTTTGACGAGCTTCTGAAGCTAAATTTTTGACTTTTTGATAATCGATATCTTTAGGAATTTGCTTTTCTTCTAATTTTGTCATCTTTTCTACTTCTTTATATGTCTTTTTTATATATCCCTCATATTTAATTTGAATTTCTAATTCTTCTTCAATATCACTTGTAAAGGGAATTTCTATAAAATTTTTTAAAAAGTTCATTGTTATTTCTGGTCTTTTTAAAAGATCAAATAGACTTTCAGTTACGACAGGAACGGTTTTATTTTCTTGAATAAATATTTCTTTAATTTCAGAAGTGATTTTTAATTTAGTTTGTCTTAAGTATTTTTCTCCTTCTTCTAAGGCTTTTTTTCGGTTAAGATAATTTTGATATTGTTGGTCAGTAATTGTTCCTTTTTGATGAGCCAACTCTCGCAAGCGCAAGTCAGCATTGTCATGTCGTAAAATTAAACGAAATTCGGCACGCGAAGTAAGCATTCGATACGGTTCTTGAGTGCCTTTGGTTACAAGGTCATCTATTAATACTCCAATATATGCTTCATTTCTTTTTAAAATGAGAGGTTCTTTTTGTTCTATTTTTAAACTTGCATTAATGCCAGCAATTAAGCCTTGTCCTGCGGCTTCTTCATAACCACTTGTGCCATTAATTTGACCAGCAGTAAAGAGATTAGTAATTATTTTTGATTCTAATGTTGGAGTGATCTGTAATGGATTTATGGCATCATATTCAATCGCATAGGCATATTTGGAAATAATAGCATTTTCAAGTCCTTCTAAAGAGTGAACCATTTTTTCTTGAACATCACGAGGCATTGAAGTCGAAAAGCCTTGAAGATACCATTCATCATAATATAAACTTTCTGGTTCTAAAAATAATTGGTGTCTTTCTTTATCTTTAAACCGAACTAATTTATCTTCAATGCTTGGACAGTATCTTGGCCCAACTCCTGTAACGTAGCCACCATACATAGCTGATTTTTCTAAGTTATTTAAAATGATTTTATGTGTGTTCTCATTTGTATATATTAGATAGCATTTTTGTTGTTCATTTGGTTTATAGGTTGCTGGTTCATCAAAAGAGAATGTCCAGAGACAATCGTCACCATTTTCTTCATGCATTTTAGAAAAGTCAATACTGCTTGCTTTTATTCTTTGAGGTGTACCAGTTTTTAATCTTTGAATCTCTAAACCATATTTTTTTAAGTTGTCACTAAGATAATTGCTTCGTCTTTCACCATGTGGACCACTTTCGGTATTTTCAGAACCAATTAAAATGTTTGCTTTTAAGTAAGTTCCTGTGGTTAAAATAACAATCTGAGCTTTTATTGTTTGAGTATTTTCTAATATCACACCTTTTACTACATTATCTTCTATAATAAGGTCTTCAACCATTCCTTCTAAAATATCTAAATTTTCTGTTTCTTCTAAAGCTTTTAACATATTTTTAGGATAAATAACTTTGTCTGCTTGAGCTCTTAAGGAACGCACTGCTGGACCCTTGGAATTGTTCAACATCTTAATTTGAAAATGAGAACGATCAGCAATTTTTCCCATTAAGCCACCTAAGGCTTCTATTTCCCTAACAATGATACCTTTTGCTGTTCCTCCAATAGACGGATTACAAGGCATATCTCCAATATTTTGTTTATTCATTGTTATTAAAAGGGTCTTATGACCTTTGAAAGCTGCAATGTGAGCGGCTTCAATGCCAGCGTGTCCCCCTCCTACTACGATAATTTCATATTCCATTTTATCACCTACTTTCCTAAACAAAATCTAACAAAAATGTTGTCGACTAATTCGTCTTCATAATATTCGCCCATTATTTTGCCTAAATTTTCCCAAGCTTCTTTAATTTCGATAGCTAACATATCAACTGGTACATCTTTTTCATTTTCAGAAATAACATGTTTTATGTTCTCTAGAGCATTTTTGGCTAAACTGATCTGTCTTGTGTTTGATAGATAAGTTAAGTCTTTTGTAGCAATATCTTTTAAAGCAAAGGAAGATAAGATCTTATCTTTTAATTCTTCTATGCCTTCTTTACTAATAGTGCTTCCTCTTAATACCGCTAGTTTATTTTGGTTTAAATTTAATTTTGTTTCTAGATCTATTTTATTTATAAAAATAATTCCCTTTTCTGGATCAATACTTTTTAATAATTCTTGATCTTCACTTGTGAATGGTTCATTATTATTTAAAACTAAGATAGTAAAATCAGCTTGTTCTAACATTTTTTTACTTTTTTCCACACCTATTTTTTCCACAATATCATCAGTTTTTCTTATACCGGCAGTATCAATAAAATTGAATAAAATTCCTTGATATGTTATGACACCTTCTATGATATCTCTTGTTGTTCCTGATATATCTGTTACAATTGCCTTGTCCTCTTCTAATATTGCATTTAATAACGAAGATTTACCAACATTTGGTCGGCCAACAATTGCTATGTTAATACCATTTTTTATTAATTGGCCATTTTTGGATTCATTTATAATTTTTTCTAATTCTTTTTTTATTTCCGTTAAAACTGGAGTAATGTTTTCTTTCGTAATAATTAATTCATCTGTATACTCTGGGTAATCTATATTTACTTCAATATTAGCTAAAAGCTCTACCATTTTTTCTCTTAAGTTAGAGATTAGGGCAGTTGTTTTTCCAGTTAATCCTTGCATAGCCATTTTAGATTGACTTTCGGTTCTAGCCTCTAACATGTCGCTTACACTTTCTGCTTCTAGCAAATTAATACGGCCATTTAAATAAGCTCTTTTAGTGAATTCTCCAGGTTCAGCTAGTACAGCTCCATGAGTTAATAATGTTTCTAACACCTTGTTGGTTGTCAAATAACCTCCATGACAGTTTATTTCTACTGTATCTTCTGTTGTATAAGTCTTAGGCGCGCGCATAAGCATAACTAATACTTCATCGATTTTTTCTTTTCCTTCTGTAATATAACCATAGTGAATAGTATGGCTAGGAGCTGTTTCTAATTTTTTATTTGTAAAAACTGAACTAACAATTTTTATAGCATCTTTACCACTTACACGAACTATATTAATTGCTGATGAGCCTATATTGTTTGTAGATATTGCGGCGATTGTTGTATCCATATTCTCCCTCTTTTCGGTCGTATTATATCACAATTTACATCAAAAAGAAATTTATAAGAGAAAAGACGTTTTTAAAAAAATGACCGGCCTTATTTTTGGTCAGTCAAAATCCTTTGTATTTATTAAAAAACATGCAAGAAAAAACTTAGTTTGGTCGTTCGAAATATCTTTTATTTCCTCTTTTTTCTTTTCTATTTCTGTTAACAAATCAGGATGTAGATTTTTATAAAATAAGAAGGCGCAGCCACTTGCAAAAGTGATATTATTTATTTTTATAAGTTTGGTGTATAGGTAGGAATTGACAATTTCTGGATCACTTGCTGAAAGAGAAATATCGTATATTACATACGGTTTCTTTGTTTTTATATCTTCTAACTCTACTATCGCTTGAGATGGAATTAATTTTTTGATCCGAAATATTGATACTTCTGTATTTTCTAAGACTTGCCATGCAATTGAATAGTCTTTGCCTAAGATATTTAGATGATGATTTACATAATTTGCAAAAGGCGATTCTTCATCCTCCTCTAATGCATGATATAAAACAAAATTATCCATGACATTTCCAGGAATTTTAGAATGAATTAACCCATATTTTTGACACATTTTTTGATAACGTTCAAACTTTTTTGGTTCATTCATAACGAAAAACTCTACACAATCACAATTTATTCGATCTAATTCTTCTCTTAGTTCTAAATAGTCTTCCACTACATCTGGATTTTCAAGATTGTCCATTGTTTTTTGAAATCTTTCATCAAATGTTTTTTTTGTTTTTATTTCTTGATACTCGTTTATTGAGTATCCTTTTAACATAACGGAAGGTAATTGCAAGATCATATCTATTATGTGATTTTTTATATCTGACAGTTTTTCTGTTGAGATTGTTTTACTGTAAATATTAAGTAATTTATCTATTTTTCCGTCATCACTAGCATATATTGCGTTCGTTAAGATGACGCTAATAATATAGTTTACTGGTAGATTATATTGATTCAGGTCATTTATTAATTGAACAAATTTTTCTTCATTCAATTTAGATAATGGATTTTGAGCATACTTATATAGTTCTTCTATAGTAATATTTTTATATTCTTTGACTTCTGAGTGAAAGTACATCCAAATAAAGTCACTTAGAGGTATTTCTTCATCACGATAAATCCAAAAAACTTTCTTTTTATATTTTGCTTTTTCAATGTAAAAATGAATGAATTTATTATTCAATAAAAAGTTCTTTAAAGATTCTTCATTTAAGTTAACATATTTTTTTATTATTTTTAATAAATCATTTTCAGGTAAGATTTTATAATAAAAAAGGATATTTTTAATTAAGATATTTAGTGTTTCATTTTCTTCTAGCTTTTGAACGTTAATATGTTTTAAGTTATTCAAAACATTTTCTATTATATCTTCTGGTATACATAGTTTTCCATTTGAGTCTGTTATCAAAAGTAATTTTTCTTTTAAAGACAAAACTTCTTCAAAATATTTTTCGGATAAACGCTTTTTATCTATTTTTTTTGTTTTAATTTTTTTCAAAACTACTATCTCTTTAGATAAGCACAATTCTTGTAACTTGTTCCCTTCGTTATAAAAAGATACGATTTCTTCAAGCATTTTCTTTCTAGTAATTTTTTGATAATTTGTAGACTTTTCAAATAATCGAACATATTTTTCATATATTATGCCCTTTGGTAAAGAAATCATATAATCTATTAATTTCATATTGTTCCTCTTCTTTCCTTTTAAAAAAAGCAGATTTACTCTGCTTTAATAACAACGTGCCGATGAGGTTCTTCCCCTATACTTGTGGTTGATACGCCTTTAAAGTTAGCAAGTTTATTATGAATTATTCTTCGCTCATAAGAGTTCATATTTTCTAATTCAACATCAATTTTTGTATTGCGGACTTCTTTGGCAGTTCTAATTGCTAATTTTTCTAAAGCAGCTACTCTTTTTTCATTGTAATTTTCAACATTTAAAATGATTTTGGGAAGAAATCCCCATTCTTTATTAATAGCTGCTCTGGCAAGTGTTTCTAATGACTTCATAGTTTGTCCATTTTTACCAATTAAGATTGAGTTGTTGTCTGAATACATTGTTATTTCAAAAGACTCTTCTTTTATACTTGTTTCAAATTGGACTTGCAAACCTAATCCGGCGATTGCTTCTTCTAAAAACTTTTTTATTTCTTCCATTATATCTTGATAAGAAACTGCAGTCACTTTATAGGTTTGCCCTTTAAAAAGTTTTCCTTTAATTATTTCTTGTTTATAAATGATTTTTTCTGTATGTAAATCATTTTTAGCTGTTTCCACTGCTTCTAAAAGCGTTTTTGCTTCGGTTATAACTGGCATATTCTCACTTCTTTCCTTTTTTTTGCTTCTTTTCTTTATGTTTAACATCAATTACTTTTTTATCTTTTGGATTATTTTCATGATCTAAAATTCGTTTAATTAATTTATTTTGAATAACAGCAAAACCATTTACTACTATCCAGTAGAAAGCAATTGCAGTTGGTAGTGAGAATGATGCGATTGAAATGCTGACTATCATAAACATAAACATAATATTCATTTGTTTCATCATTTCATTATTTTGAGAACTCTTCATAGAATTTTTGAAAGAAATATAAGTTGTCGCGACGATTAAGAAAATTAAAATAATATATGTGTATTGACCTTCAGATAATCCTTTCCATGGGGTCATTCCTAAACTCATTCCAAATAAACTTCCTTCAAAAATAGCTGGAACTTGATTAATAGCGTCTAGGAAGGCAAAGAATAATGGAATTTGGATTAATGCAACTAAACAACCAGAAACAGGATTAATTTTATATTTTTGATAGATTAACATTGTTTCTTGACTCTTAGCCATCATTGATTCACTATCGGTTTTCCCAGCATACTTTTTTTCTATACGAGCAATTTCTGGTTGAAGTTTTTGCATTACATTGGCTTGTCTCATACTTTTTAGTGATAATGGTAATAAAATCAAGCGAATTACAATTCCTAAAAGCATTACAGCTACACCAAAGTTATTAAATAAATATCCAACTTTTAAAATTATAAAAGCTAACGGACGAACAAGTAAGGCTTGCCATAAGCCATCATATTCATTCGATGTTACTGTAAATTCTTCACAAGTAGGTAAATCAGATACTTTTACTTCTAACTGACTTTCATTTTCCTCATAAATTCTATAGAGTTCTGAATCTTTTTGTGGTTGACATAATATATCTTTTTGAACACTTTGACCGGTTGCTTCATTAACAATGATGTTTCCGTTTTCGTCTTTTAGATAATTATCGCTTCCGCATCCACCAGCTAAGCTAATTATTGCAATTAAAATGATTGCTAGTAATTTATTTTTTTGTTTCATTTGTTTCTCCTTTTATTTTCATTAGATTTTGAAAACTATTTTTTAATTCTTGATAAGAAATATTCTTGGTGTTTTCTTTCATTATTATAATATAATCTTGATTGTTCGGCAATGACTTTTTGCATTCGTCAAGAATCGAACGCATTCTTCTTTTTAATTTATTACGGGTTACTGCATTACCTAATTTTTTTGAAACTGCTATGCCATAATGAGAAAAATCATATATGCTTTTCCTTATATATATAGTGAATTCTTTATTTTTTATATATTTTTCCTTTTGAATCATTTCACTAAATTCACGATGAGATTTAATCATTTCTATTTTTTTCATAACTCCACACCTTTCAAAAAAAAATTCCACATGAAAAATGTGGACTATTTACATAATTCTTTACGACCTTTTTTTCTTCTTCTTTTTAAAATATTTGTTTTTTTACGGGCAAAGAATCCATGCTTTTTTGCTCTTTTTCTTTTATTTGGTTGATAAGTTCCTATTTCCATATATTTCCCTCCTTCGTTAAAAGCTCCCTTATTATAATATTAAATAGCTTGAAAAGTCAATCCTTTATTGATTTTTCCACTAACCTAACATTAAAACTGCATTTATATGTGCATAACTTTTAGGGCTATTATATATATTTCTGTGCATTTTTTTTTAATTGTTGATAACTATTCACAATGTATTAGTTAATTTTATATTGAATTTAACGGGTGTTTTTTTATTTTTTGCACATATTCACATTATTGTGGATAAGTTTTTACACCCTTTCAACTTAATCACATTTATTAAAAATTGAAAATGTTGATAATGTGGATAACTGCTTTTTTTCTTTTAAATACGGCATTAATTTTGTTGATAACTTGTGAATAGTATGTTAGGATAAATTTTGTTCTTTTAAATGGAGCAAAAAAAGTGTAGAATATTGGTTATAAAGCGAGCGGGGTGGTGAAATGGAGCAAAAAGATCTTTGGCAATCTGTGTTGGATGAAATATATCCTGAAGTAAATTCAGCTTCATTTCATGCCTGGTTTCATGATTTAAAACTAATTAAAATTCAAGATAATAAGGTATATATTCAAGTACCGATGGAAATTCATAAGCGTATTTTAACTACAAATTATTATAATTTGATCGATGACGCTTTTTATAAAGTAACGAATCACAATTATGAATTTGAATTTTTACTAAAAGAAGAAATAGGGGATGAACTTCTAAAGTTTGACCCAATTGTGGATAATGTGGATAACTTTGTTGAAGAGAAGATTGAAGTTTCTCAAGTTGATGAAAAATGGGAAACAAATCTTCGTCCTGAATTGAATTTTGATAATTATATTGTTGGGGATTCGAATCGACTGGCTAAAATTGCTGGAATGATTGTAGCTGAACAACCTGGTAAAGTGCATAACCCTTTGTTTATCTATGGAAAGAGTGGGTTAGGTAAAACCCATTTAATGCACGCAATAGGTAATTATATTGTTAGTCATTCTAAGAAAAAAGTACTCTATACGACAAGTGAAATGTTTAAAGATGACTATATCAATATTTCTAATTCTGAGAATAAAGGAAATAATGTGCAAGTCATGGCAAATTTTAAACGTAAATATCGTGAAGTGGATGTGCTGATTATCGATGATATTCAATATTTAGTTGGAGCAGAGAAGACTCAACAAGAATTTTTCCATACTTTTAATACACTTCATCAAGCTAATAAACAAATCATTATTAGTTCTGATCGAAGTCCAGATGATCTAAAATTGTTAGAAGAAAGACTTCGAAGTCGGTTTATGTGGGGGCTTCCTGTAGACATTTATCCACCTGATTTCGAACTTAGATGTGAGATTATTCGTGCAAAACTTAAGAACATGTCTATTTCGACTAAAATAGATGAAAACGTTATTGAATACATCGCTAATAGTTGTCAAAATGACGTTCGCTTTTTGGAAGGAGCGTTAAATCGTTTGATGGCTTATACTGCAATGGTTGTTCCGCCTAAAATTGATTTAAATTTTGCTATTGAAGCTTTAGCTGATTTTGTAAATAGAAACATTTATAAAACAGACAGTATTGAATCTATTCAAAAAGCTGTAGCAGATTATTTTCATATTCGAGTAGAGGATTTAAAGGGAAAAAGACGTAGTGCTGATATAGCTTATCCACGACAAATAGCTATGTATTTGTCACGTATTTTAACTGAAGAAAATTTAAACCGAATTGGTTTAGAATTTGGAGGTAGGGATCACTCGACAGTTATTCACGCTTGTGATAAAATTGTAGAGGAGCTGAAGGTGAATAAAACCTTAGAAAATCAAATTAAAGAAATTCAAAATAAGATGTAATGTGGATAAAAAAATATCAATGTGAATAACTATGCACATAAAAAATGGGCTATGAAGCTAGTATTTATAGTTATTCCAAAAGTTATTCACATTATCCACATCATTATTATTATGAATATATATTAAATAAAATAAGAAAGAGGGAAGGATGCTTTATGAAATTTGCAATCGAAAAAAGTATTTTGTTAGAAAATTTAAATAATGTAGTAAGAGGAATATCAACTAAAAATGTTATTCCAGTTTTAAACGGAATTAAATTTGAATTAAAAAGTGATGGTTTGACTTTAATGGCTAGTGATAGTGAATTAACTGTAGAGACTTTTATTGAAAGTAACCTTATTAAGAATATCGAAAGTACAGGTACTATTATTATTAGTAGTAAGTATATTTTGGAAATTATTCGAAAGATGCCTAGTGATGTTATTAATTTTGAAATGATGGACAGTTTAAAAATTAAAATTTATTCTGATTTTAATCAATATAACTTAAATTGTTTAGATCCAAGTGAATATCCTAGTATTAAGTTATTAACTCAGAAGGATCCAATTGTTATGAAGGCTAGTATTTTAAAAGAACTTATTAACCAAACTAGTTTTGCTATTTCAACTCAAGAGTTAAGACCAATTTTAACTGGTTTAAATTTAAAAATTAATGGTGATTTGTTAGAATGTATTGCTACGGATTCTTATCGTTTGGCTAAAAAGAATATTCGACTTGATAATCCTGCTTCTAGTGATGTTAATATTGTAATTCCTGGTAAAAATGTTATTGAATTAGAGCATATTTTGGTTGATGATGAAGATGTTTATATTCATGTTTTCAATAATAGGGTGTTATTTCAATACAAAAACATTAAATTTCAAACTAATATCTTAAGTGGAAGCTATCCTAATACATCTAATTTAATTCCTACTGAATTTGAAATCATTGTTCAAACTAAGAAAAATGATTTTATGGGCGCTGTGGATCGTGCGGCATTGTTAACTCAAGGTAAAGATAAAAATATTATTAAAATGAAAATAGAAAACAGAGAGATGATTATTCATTCTTTTGCTTCAGAGATAGGTAAAACCGAAGAAAAAATTATGATTGATACTAGTGAGTCAGCTAATATCGATATTTCTTTTAGTTCTAAATATATGTTAGAGGCTTTGAAAACAATTAAAGACGAGGATATTTTAATTTTATTAAATAATGATGTTAAGCCATTAGTTATTAAATCTTTAACGGATGAGTCTTTGATTCAACTTATCTTACCAATTAAAACATACTAAGCTGTCAAGTGACAGTTTTTTATTTTAATAAATGCTATAAATTTTTTAATTAAACTTAATTTTTAGAACAATTCTTTTTTCGACATTTTTTTCTCTTTTTGTGTGTTATTCTAGAGATAATTTTCATTTTTGGAGGGGGAAAAATTATGAAAAATTATGAAATTAATAATGAAACAATGGCTTTGATTCCTTTGTCTAAAGAAAAAGTTAAGGTATTAGAGTATGAAGAAGAGTTTATTTTGGATATGAATGCTACTCAAATTATGGAAAATAGTTGTCAATATTTTGGAAGTAGTTTAGAGGGAAGGCGTAAAGGTACTGAGGTGATGATAGGGGTTAATTATAAAGCGCCTATTATTGTAGAAGAAACTTTTGGATTGATTTTTTTTCCTCTTTCTTCTGCACGATATCATGATACTCCTTGGATTAGCTTGAAGTATGTGAATAAGTACTATAAAGAAGGTAAAAATGTAGTTTTGGAATTCTTAAATGGGCGAAAAATATTGTTAAATGTCACTTTTGGTATTTTTGATAATCAACTGTTAAGAGCTACACGGTTAGAAAGTGCTTTAAGAGGACGAAAAGTACAAAAAAAACATTTTAACAGGCGTTAAAATGTGTTATAATGTTTGTAGGTATAGGAGTATTATTATACCTATTATTTTTCTTAAAATTAAAATTAAGAGGTATTTTATGAGAATTGAGTCTTTGAAGTTGTTAAATTTTAGAAATTATGAACATTTAGATATAAAATTCCATCCTAAGCTTAATTTGATTTATGGAAAAAATGGTTCAGGTAAAACAAATTTGGTTGAAGCTATCTATGTTTTGTTTTTAACTAGAAGTTTTCGAATGGCTCAAGAAAAAACATTAATATCAGATGGTAAAGATGCTTCACGTATTGAGGGCAATGTTTACCGAAAATCGTTGATTAATTATCGTGTTTATCTTTCTAAGGAAGGAAAAAAAGTTAGAATTAATCAGCAAAATATTACCAAGATTAGCGATTATATTTCGAATATGGCTATTGTTCTTTTTCATCCAGATGATTTACGTTTTATTAAAGATGCTCCAAGTACCAGGCGAAAAACTTTAAATATTTCTATTTCTTTAATTTATTTTCAATATTTGCAGTATTTAAATAATTATCAAAATGTTTTAAAGCAAAGAAATGCCTATTTAAAGCAAATGATTGTAAATGCCAATCAATCCGGGGAATATTTGAATATTTTAACGGAAAAATTAATTGAATATGGTTATTATATTTATCAAAAACGTGATGAATTTATTCGTTTATTAAATCCATACTTGACTACTTATTATGAGAAAATTACTGGTTCTGCTGGATTACAACTTGAGTATATTTCTTCTTATCATAATGTTAATAAACAGGTTTTAACGAAGTTATATCAAAAAGGATTGGAAAAAGATTTAAAATTTGGTAAAACTCATATTGGTATTCATATGGATGATTTGCGATTTTTGCTTGACGGTAAGGATTTAAAGGATTATGGTAGTGAAGGTCAACAAAAGAATGCTGTTATTGCCTATAAATTTAGTGAATTAGAAATATTTAAAGTAAGTACAGGGAATTATCCTATTTTGATATTAGATGACTTATTTAGTGAGTTAGATCAAGGAAAAATAAAAAATATTTTGGAATTGTTAAAGCCTGAGGTTCAGACTTTTATTACAACAACAGAATTAGATCATTTATGTTTTTTAGATCAGTTTAACTATAAGAAATTTTGTATTGAGTTAGGAAATATAGTGGAGGAGAGTGAACATGAAACAAGATAACAATCATTATAGTGATAATGATATCCAGGTTCTTGAAGGGTTAGAAGCAGTTCGAAAAAGACCTGGTATGTATATTGGTAATACTAATGAAGCAGGTCTTCATCATTTGGTATGGGAAATTGTAGATAATGCTGTTGATGAAGCATTAGCTGGTTATTGTGATGATATTGAGGTTGAAATTGGCAAAGGTAATGTAATAACTGTTAAAGATGATGGTCGTGGAATGCCAACTGGAATGAATGCAAAAACAGGTCTTTCAACTATTGAAACAATTTTTACAGTTTTGCACGCAGGTGGAAAGTTCGGTGGCGGTGGCTATAAAGTTTCCGGAGGACTACATGGTGTTGGTGCTAGTGTTGTTAATGCTCTTTCTGATTGGTTGGAGGTTAGGGTTTATCGTGATGGTAATGTTTATTATCAAAGATTTGAAAACGGTGGTCATCCTGTAGAACCTTTGAAAATTATTGATAAGTGTAGTGAAGATCGAACAGGAACAACGGTTACATTCCATGCTGATCCTACTTGTTTTGAAACAACCATTTATAATTGGGATATTCTTTTTAAAAGATTGCAAGAGATGGCTTTTTTAAACAAGGGAATTCGAATTACTTTAATTGATCATCGTGAGGACGAGCAAAAAGAGATTTTTCACTATAATGGTGGAATTATTGAATATGTTCAAATGCTTAATAAAGCTAAACAGCCTTTATTTAATGATATTGTTTATGTTGAGGGCCGAGAAAATGATGTTATGATTGAAGTGGCTATGCAATATAACGATTCTTATAATTCTCAAATATATTCTTTTACAAATAATATTCATACTACTGAAGGCGGTACTCATGAAGATGGTGTTAAGCAAGCTTTAACAAGAGTTATTAACAATTATGCTAAACAGAATAAGTTATTAAAAGATAATGATGACAGTTTGACAGGTGAAGATGTTCGAGAGGGATTAGTTATGATTGTTTCTTGTAAACATCCTAATCCTCAGTTTGAAGGACAGACGAAGACTAAATTGGGAAATAGTGAAGTAAAAAAAATTGCCAGTGATGTTTTTGGTAATGGATTAGAAAGATTTTTATTAGAAAATCCTGATGCTGCTAGGGCAATTATTGAGAAATGTATGACTGCTTCTAGGGCTCGTTTAGCGGCTAAGAAAGCTCGTGAATTGACGAGAAGGAAAGGCGATTTGGATATTACTAATTTCTATGGTAAGTTATCAGATTGTAAGAGTAAAGATCCTTCTGAGTGTGAAATTTTCCTAGTCGAGGGTGATAGTGCTGGTGGTTCTGCTAAAAAGGGTCGTAATAGTATGACACAGGCTATTCTTCCGTTGCGCGGAAAAATATTGAATGTAGAGAAGGCAAGACTTGATCGAGCTTTATCTAATGAAGAAATTAGAACTATTATTACAGCATTTGGAACTGGTATTGGTGAAGAATTCGATTTATCTAAACTTCGATATAATAAAATTATTATTATGACCGATGCTGATGTTGACGGAGCTCATATTCGAGTACTTTTATTGACATTGTTTTATCGTTTCTTTAAACCAATTGTGGAAGCAGGGCATGTTTATGCAGCTCAACCACCTTTATATAGTATTAAACATGGTAAAACAATTAAATATGTTTTAACAGATGAAGAAAAAGATGAATATATCGCATCTTTATCTCCTAGTACAAAGTATGAAATTGGTCGAATGAAGGGTTTAGGTGAGATGGATGCTGATGAACTTTACGAGACAACTATGGATATTGAGAAAAGAACATTAAGACAGATTACGGTTGACGATACAATTGCAGCAGATGAGATATTTTCAACACTTATGGGTGAGGAAGTTGAGCCAAGACGTAAGTTTATTGAGGATAATGCTCGTTATGCTGATTTGGATATATAGGAGGTAGTGTATGGATAAGCTTGAACAAAACAATATTGTTAATGAGGTTAGTAAATCTTTTGTTGATTATTCTGTAAGTGTTATTACTTCTCGTGCTTTACCAGATTTACGAGACGGTTTAAAACCTGTTCATCGTCGTATTTTATTTTCTATGTATCAATCTGGTTATACTTCTGATAAGCAACATAAAAAATGCGCTCGTATTGTTGGTGATGTTATGGGAAAATTTCACCCACATGGTGACTCTTCTATTTACGAAGCGTTAGTTCGTATGGCTCAAGATTTTAGTTATCGTTGTCCTTTGATTGATGGTCATGGAAATTTTGGTAATATGGATGGTGATGGCGCGGCAGCAATGCGTTATACTGAGGCTAGACTAGCTAAGATTTCCGGTGAACTATTAAGAGATATTGGCAAAGATACTGTTAATATGATTCCAAATTTTGATGAATCTGAGAAAGAACCTGAGGTTTTGCCTAGTCGTTTTCCTAATATTTTAGTTAATGGAACTATGGGTATTGCTGTTGGTATGGCAACAAATATTCCTCCTCATAATTTGGGTGAAGTTATTGATGGCTGTGTTGCATATATTGATAATCCAGATATTGATACACTTGGATTAATGCAGTATATCAAAGGTCCTGATTTTCCGACGGGAGCAACTATTTTAGGGAATAGTGGTATTAAGAAAGCTTATGAAACAGGTCGTGGAACAATTACGATTCGAAGTAAAGCAAGCATTGAAGAAAAGAATGGTCGTTATCAAATTATATTTGATGAGGTTCCATATGGTGTTAATACTTTGGAATTAAAAAATAAAGTGGCTGAACTTGTTCACAATAAAGTGATTGATGGTATTTCTGATTATCATTCTGATTTAAAAGATGGTATTAAAATTACAATTACTTTAAAAAGGGATGCTAATCCTCAAGTTGTATTGAATAATTTGTATAAGCATACTTCTTTTCAAATTTCATATGGTATCATTTTGCTAATGATTGATCAAGGAGTTCCTAAAACACTTGGTTTAAAAGATATTATTAGTAAATATATTGATTTCCAAAAAGAAGTTATTGTTCGAAGAACACAATATGATTTAAAGAAAGCTGAAGATCGTGTTCATATTTTAGAGGGATTAAAGATTGCTTTAGATCATATTGACGAGGTAATAAAAATTATTCGTGGTAGTAGAACTGATGTTGAAGCAAAAGAAGCTTTGATGAGTCGATTTGGACTTTCTGAAATTCAAAGTGATGCAATTCTTGAAATGAGATTACGTCGTTTAACGGGCTTAGAGAAAGATAAAATTGAGGCTGAATTGGCGGAATTATTGAAGAAAATTGAAGAATATAAAGCTATTTTAGCTAGTGAGAAATTGGTATTGGATATTATTAAACAGGAATTATTGGAAATTAAGGAAAAATATGCTGATGAACGTCGTACTAATATTGATATGACAGCTATTGAGTATATCGAAGATGAGTCATTAATTCCAGAAGAAAACATTATGATTGCACTTACGAACAAGGGATATATTAAACGGACAACTGTTGATACATTTAAATCTCAAAATCGTGGTGGAGTAGGTGTTAAAGGTATGGGAACCAATGAAGAAGATTTTGTGGAACATTTACTTACTTTATCTACGCATGATTATGTTTTATTCTTTACAAATAAGGGTAAAGTTTATCGTTTGAAAGGTTATGAAGTGCCTGAATTTAATCGTCAATCTAAGGGAATACCTGTTATCAACTTATTACAAATCGATAAAGATGAATCGATTAATTCGATGATTAAGATTACAAAAGATGATCCGGCAAAATATTTATTGTTTGCTACGCGCAAAGGAATAGTAAAGAAAACTGCAATAGAAGAATTTGACAATATTAGAACGAATGGTAAGATATGTATTTCACTTCGTGATTCAGATGAGCTTATTGGCGTACGAAAAACAACAGGAAATGATATGATTTTATTAGGTTCTAATGCTGGAAGAATGGTAAAATTTAATGAAGATGCTGTTCGAGTTATGGGAAGAACTGCTAGTGGAGTTCGTGGAATTAATTTGGATAATCAAGAATGTATTGGGGCTGAAATTGCCACAGATGATGATAAAATCTTAATTGTAACTAAGAAAGGTTATGGAAAGCAAACAAATGTTCGTGACTATAGACAAACTAGTAGAGGTAGTAAGGGTGTTAAAGCGTTGAATATTACTGATAAAAACGGTACTATTGCTGCATTTAAACTTGTTGAAGATAATTCAGATGTTGTAGTTATTACAGATACAGGAATGTTAATTCGTTTGCCTTTACAACAAATTTCTACTCTTGGAAGAGCCACTCAAGGTGTTAGACTTATTCATTTAAAAGATGATCAAACTGTATCTACTATAAGTATCGTAGGTCATGAGGAAAGTAATATTTCTGAAGATGAAGCTAGTATAAAAAAGGAAGATGAGTAATCTTCTTTTTTTATACGAATGTTTCACGTGAAACATTCGTAAATTTAACTTTGGTACTGTTTTTAAATGAATATCTTAAATAAAATTATAACTTAATAATTAGTTAAATGCCTATATGTGCATAACAATGTTTCACGTGGAACATATATTTTTGTATTAATTATTTAAAATATAAAATAATTTATGGATAATTTATTAATTATTATTAAAATTTGTATATTTAAGGTAAATATCTTAAATGTTGATAAGATGTTTCACGTGAAACATTAATTAATAATGCAAATAAATAGTATACTTTTTACTTATATCAATTTTTTATAATTTAATACAATAATTATTTATTTTAAGTAATATTTTTAGTGTGATTAAAAAATCAGTTTAATAATTAGTTAATTGCCTATGTTTATAACAATGTTTCACGTGGAACATATATTTTGTATTAATCATTTAAAATATAGAATATTTATGGATAATTTATTAATTATTATTAAAATTTGTATATTTATAGTTAAATATCCTAAATGTTGATAAGATGTTTCACGTGAAACATTGATAATATTTAAAATTATATAACTAAATTTATTCTTGATTTTAATTTATGAAAATAAATATAGTTAATTGTATCTTTTTATTAATTTCAATTTTCAAATTATTTATAAGAAATTCAATAATTTAAGCAAAATAAATAATAGTAATCTTTTTTGCATGTATTAAAGTTTTTTTATATAAAGCTCAAATATCTATATTTGTAATCTCTTAATTTATTACAAATATCTTTTAATGAATAATTTTTGTTACATTTTGATTAAATTATTTTATTATTGTGTGAATAACAATGTTTCACGTGAAACATACATCCTTGTATTTATCGTTCAAAATAGAAATTAATTTTACAAATTTATTAAATTTTATCAAAATTTATATAATTATGGGCATATATCTTAAATGTTGATAAGATGTTTCACGTGAAACATTTATTAATAATGCAAATAAATAGTATACTTTTTACTTATATCAATTTTTTATAATTTAATACAATAATTATTTATTTTAAGTAATATTTTTAGTGTGATTAAAAAATCAGTTTAATAATTAGTTAATTGCCTATGTTTATAACAATGTTTCACGTGGAACATATATTTTGTATTAATCATTTAAAATATAGAATATTTATGGATAATTTATTAATTATTATTAAAATTTGTATATTTATAGTTAAATATCCTAAATGTTGATAAGATGTTTCACGTGAAACATTGATAATAATTAAAATTATATAACTAAATTTATTCTTGATTTTAATATATGAATGTAAAAATAGTTAATTGTATTTTTTTTATTAATTTCAATTTTCAAATTATTTATAAGAAATTCAATAATTTAAGCAAAATGATAGTAATTTTTTTTGCATGTATTAAAGTTTTTTATTAAACTTTACTTTTTTGATCGTATAAAGATCAAATATCCTTATTTGTAATCTCTTAATTTATTACGAATATCTTTTAATGAATAATTTTTGTTACATTTTGATTAAATTATTTTATTATTGTGTGAATAACAATGTTTCACGTGAAACATATATTCTTGTATTAATCATTTAAAATAGGAATTAGTTTTACAAATTAATTAAATTTATCAAAATTTATATAATCATAGGCAAATATCTTAAATGTTGATAAGATGTTTCACGTGAAACATTGGATTGATTTTTACTTGAATATTTGATATTATGTATTCGTGCAACAAATATAGTGTAATCTGGTCAGGATCGGAAGATAGCAGCCACATCATTCCCTGTTTGTGTGCACTTTTTTTATGGGAGTATATTATGAAGGAATATTTTGATGTATGTATCGAGGAAGCTAAGAAAAGTTTAGAAACTGGTGATGTTCCTATTGGGGCTATTTTGGTTAAAGATGGAAAAATTATTGCTTTTGCTCATAATACACGAGAAAAAGAGCATAATGTTTTAGGACATGCTGAAATTAACGTTATAATGAGCGCCTCTAAGTTCTTAAATCGTTGGAATTTGGCTGATTGCGAGTTATATGTGACTTTAGAGCCATGTAATATGTGTAAAGAGGTTATTAAGCAAGCCAGGATCAAAAATGTTTACTATTTGTTAACAAAATTGTCTTTTAAAAAAGAATTTGATCGAACTATTTTCGCCAAAATTGATAACGATGTCGAACTAATGTATGCTAAAATTCTTTCTGATTTTTTTAAGAAATTTCGTTAGTATATGTTATAATTTATAGTAAGTTATGGCATATTTGTTAATAAAAAAAAACAATACTTCAAATTCGTAATGCTCTAAAAAATTTATTAACAAATATGTTCTAACGTTATTGTACCCAGTCGGTAGCGAAAAAACAATTATCCTTAAGGATCATTATTTAGGAAAAAGTATTTTTTTCTACTATTTATATTCCTGATTATGTTGATTATTATACCTGATTTGAAAATTTAATCAATAAAAACATTAAAATTTTGGATTACTAAATTGTAATAATCCACTTTAATCTGGACTTCGCGTTAGCGACTTGGTACAATATGTATTGTTGATAGATTGTGGTGAATTATATGAATTATAAGGTGTTATATCGTAAATATCGTCCTGATAGATTTTCTAATATTGTTGGACAAGATTATTCTATTCAAATGTTGAAAAATGCTATTATTCATCAAAAGATTTCTCATGCTTATTTATTCACTGGTCCAAGGGGAACAGGAAAAACTTCTACTGCAAAGGTTTTTGCAAAGACTATTAATTGTTTAAATCCTATTGATGGTGAGGCGTGTGGAGAATGTACTAACTGTTTATCTTTTGCAACTAGTCCTGATATTATTGAAATTGATGCTGCTTCTAATAATGGTGTTGATGATATTAGAGAGCTTATTAATAATGTAAAGATTGCTCCATCGACAGGTAAATACAAAATTTATATTATTGATGAGGTTCATATGATGACTACAAGTGCTTTTAATGCTTTGTTACTTACTTTGGAGGAACCTCCTAAGCATGCAGTTTTTATTATGGCGACTACTAATGTTGAGAGCGTTCCAATTACTATTTTGTCACGCTGTCAACGGTTTAATTTTCAAAAGATTTCCTTAGAAAATTTAAAAAAGCAAATAAAATATGTATGTGAGGAAGAAAATATTAAAATTACTGATGAAGCTGTTTCTGAAATTGCATCTTTATCAGAAGGTGGTATGAGAGATGCTTTGAGTTTGTTAGATCAGTTATCTAGTAATGAAGAAGAAATTACTTTAGATAAAATATTGGAGAATTATGGATCTATTTCTTCAAAATTTATTAAGGATTTATTAGAGTCTGTAGCTAACAATGATGTTTCAAAAGTTGTTGAAGCTATTCAAGACTTAGAAAGTACATCCAGTGATTATAAGGTTTTTATAAAAAAAGTTGTTCAGGAATTGTCTCATATTGCTGTTTTAATTAAAACTGGTAATTATAGTGGTAATTTTTCTTTTAAGCAAGTACGAGATATGATTTTTAAATTTAATGATATTTTGAATAAGATTAATATTAATATGAATCCTTTTTCATTGATTCTTTTAGTTCTTTTGGGGGATATTCAAAATAACCCTTTTAAGGTTGAGTTGAATGTTGTGAATAGCTCAATTTTGAATGTCTCGAATGAATCATCAGTCCCAATTCAAGAACAAGGAAATAGAGAAGAAGAAATGAAAATTGTAGATCAAGAAAATCAATATCTTCAAAAATTACGCGAAATACGTGTTAATAACTGCTTTTGTGGTGCAAAAAAAGAATATTTGATTCAGTATCAAGCAAATTGGAAGAAGATTTCAGATGATGCTGTAACCGACCCTGATATTGCTTCTTACGTTTTAGATTTTTCAATAGTTGCTGCTTCTTCTGACTATATTTTGATTACTTCTAAGTTGGAGAGTACCGCTAAGATATTGAATTCAAAATTAGATCAAATGGAGGGGGCATTAAAGCATTATTTTGATAAGACTGTTCATTTTTTTGCTTTAAGTGAACAAGATTGGCGTAAAGAAAAGGAAGAGTACATAGCAAAATTAAAACAAAAATTTGAGTATTCGTTAATGGATGAGTCTGTTTTAGATGAAATGAAGCCTAAAAAAGGTTCTGAGTTGGAAGAAATCACGACAAATGTTTTTAATCGTGATAAAATAGAAATTGTTTAGATAGAAAGAAGGAGATTTTTATGAATATGCAGAGTATAATGGCTCAAGCACAGAGAATGCAAAGAGATTTGCAAAAAAAGAAAGAAGAAATTAATGCACAATTATTTCCCGGGAAATATGAATTTGTTGAAGTAACTTTGAATGGCAAAAAAGAATTGGTTAAAATTTCTATTCAAAAAGATTCTTTAGATAAAGATGATATTGAGATGTTAGAAGATTTTATTGTTTTGGCTCAAAAAGATGCTTTAGTTAAGATAGATAAGGAATTTCAAGCAAAAATGGGACAATATGCTGGTATGCTTGATGGATTAATGTAAAATGAATTCGGTTTATCCTGAAAGTTTGGATAAGATTATTGAATTTTATAAGAAATTACCTGGTGTTGGTGAAAAAAGTGCTGAAAGAATGGCTTTGGCAACACTTAATTTGCCTGTAGATGATATAGAGATTTTTAGTAATGAGTTGGTTAAGGCTAAAAAAGATTTGCACCCTTGTTCTATTTGTGGGAATTTAACTGATAGTGAGATTTGTACTATTTGCGCTAATGAAAATCGCGATCACAATTTGATTTGTGTTATTGAGGATTATAAAAGTGCATTTGCTTTTGAAAAAGCTGGTAATTTTAGAGGTGTGTATCATGTTTTAAATGGACTGATTTCACCTATTGATGATATTGGTGCAGAGGATATTAATTTATCGTCATTAGTTAAGCGAGTTGAATCTTTAAAGACTCCAGAGTTGATTTTAGCTTTAAAAAGTTCTATTGAAGGTGAAACTACGACGTTATATATTAAAAAGATTTTTGAACAGAAAAATGTAAAAATTTCAAGATTATCTTATGGTTTGCCAATAGGAGCAGAAATTGATTATCTTGATATGACTACTTTGGATAAAGCCCTAAGTGATAGAAAAGTAATTTCAGAATAATTCTGAATTTTTTTTCATATATTGTTGTGAGGAATGCCTATGATTAAAAAAATCATTGCTGTATTAAGAAAGATTGTAGTATCATTTTTATTGTTGTATGGATTAAATTATTTTATTTCCTCTTTGCATGTTTATATTCCTATTAATGTTATAACTGTTGGAGTTGTTACTTTACTTGGAATACCTGGTCTTTCATCTTTAATTATTTTATTTTTTATAGTAAAATAATGATGGGTGAGAAAAAATGCAAAAAAGTAAAGGAATTCAAGAACTTTATAATGAATTTCATGAGAACAAGCTATCTCATGCTTTTTTGCTTGAAACGAATGATATCGAACAATGTTTAGAAAATTTGTTATTGTTCTTAGCTAGAATTAACGAGACAGATGATGAGCAGGAGAATGCTAAATTAGAGCGTCTTATTACTTCTTTGAGTCTTCCTAGTTTAATTGTGATTCGTCCAGATGGCCTTAGTATAAAAAAGGAACAGGTTTTAGATATGATGCAGTCTTTTCAGACAAAACCTACATTTTCTAAATACAATATGTACGTGTTTATGAATGCTGAATCTTTGAATGCATCAAGTGCTAACACGATTTTAAAATTTTTAGAGGAACCTGAGGATAATATTTTAGGATTTTTTATAACAAATAATAAAGAGAATATTATTGATACTATTCGTAGTCGTTGTCAGATTATTTTAGATTATTATGAGGGAGTTGTATCTTATTCTGTACCTAAGGTATGGCATTCAATTGCTATAAATTATATTAAAGAATATGAATCTGTTGGTGATGAAGCTGTTTTGTATAATCGAAGTGTGCTATTACCTCTTATTCATGATCGTAAGGAATTGCTTTATTTGTTTCAAAGTTTGTTTAAAATTTATGCATCATTTTATCAAGTTAAAATGATGCGTTCTGAGTTATCTCAAGAGTATGAAGCTTTAAGTTTTCTTTTGAAAAAGGATACAGAATATTTTTTTAAACAAATGAATTACTTATCTGAGTTGTTAGATGAGTTAAATTATAATTTAAATATTCAATTTTTATTAGATCGTTTTGTTTTGAAAAGTAGGTGAATTTGATGAATATTTATGAAGTTGTTTTTCGAGATAAGGGAAAAGGATATTATTTTAATGGTGGTCGTTTAAAAATTCCTAATCGTGTTACGGTTATTGTTGAAACTGAGAGGGGATTGCAGTTTGGACGTGTTGTACGGAAAATTGATTTATCCACCTCTATAGATGTATCTAATTTAAAAAATGTAATTCGCATTGCTACTAAGAAAGATTATGAGCAGTATTTGAAAAATTTACGTGATGCTGAGGAGGCATTAAAGCTTGCTAAGAAAGAAAATGAAAATTTAGGTTTAGGTATGAATTTTTTAGATGCAGAGTTTACTTTTGACCGAAAGCAGCTATTTTTTAATTTTCATGCTGATCAGCGTGTAGATTTTCGTGAGATGGCTAAGCGCTTAGCTCAAGTTTATAAAACGAGAATTGAATTAAGACAAATTGGTGCTCGTGATAAAGCTAGTGATATTGGTGGTGTTGGTATGTGTGGACGTCTTCTTTGTTGTACGGGATGCTATAAATTTACTGAATCCATTACTATGAACATGGCTAAAAATCAGAATTTAGCATTAAATCCTTCTAAAATTAATGGTGCTTGTGGACGTTTGTTATGCTGTTTGTCTTATGAAGATGCAGAGTATATTCGGTGTTCTTATGGATTGCCTAGTGTAGGGGATGAAATTGAAACTTCTCGTGGTAAGGGAAAAGTCGTTCAGATAGACATTTTGAATCGTAAAGGTAAAGTTCTTGTTGATAATCAATTAGAAGAGGTTGTTTGGAATGATGAAAAAGACTCTTAATTGGTTATTTGATTATCCTAATCTAAAAGTGTATCAGTATGAGGAAGGTTTTAAATTTTCTTTAGATTCAATTTTATTGTTTGAATTTGCGCAGATAAAAAAAGATGATAATCAAATTATTGATTTTTGTACTGGCAATGCAGTTATACCTATTTTGATTCAAAATAAATATAGTAAGCCAGTTGTGGGAGTAGAGTATCAAGAAGAAATATACCAGTTGGCCAAAGAGTCAGTCCGTTATAATCAAATGGAAGAGGTGATTACGCTTATTCACGATAATGTAAAAGAGCTAAAAAATTATTTCCCGGGAAATAATTTTGATGTTATTTTATGTAATCCACCGTATTTTAAGTATACAGAATCAAGTAATATCAATAAAAATCTTATCAAAAGTATTGCACGACATGAAATTTGTATAACATTGAAAGAAATTTTTGAAGTAACAAGTTTTTTCTTAAAAGATAAGGGAAGATTTTACTTAGTACATGTTCCTGATCGGATTGATGAAATATTTATTTATGCTAACCGTTTTGGTTTAGCTATAAAGGAATTACAATTTGTTTACTCTAAGATGAATGAAAAGCCTGTAATGGTTTTAGTTACTTGTGTTAAGGGAGGACGATTTGGAACTCGTGTTTATCCGCCAGTAAACATTGGAAGTTTAGAAAGTTATCAAGGTATTTTTAGAAAGTAAGTGATTAGTAATGAAAATGATTGTTGGTTTAGGAAATATTGGAAAAGAATATGTTTTGACTCGTCATAATGTTGGTTTTATGATTTTAGATTCTTTTGTGAAGGAATTTACTTTAGAAAAAAAATTTCAAGCTTATGTTCGGATAGAATCTATTCAAGGAGAAAAATGTATTTTTGTTAAACCTACTACTTTTATGAATTTAAGTGGTTTATCCGTTGCAAAGATAAGTCGTTATTATGATATTGATCCTGATGATATTTTAGTGATACAGGATGATATGGATTTAGCTTTTGGACGTCATAAGTTGAAGATAGATAGTTCTTCAGGAGGACATAATGGAATTAAATCTATTATAGATGCACTGGGAACAACTCATTTTGCTCGATTGAAAATAGGAATTTCGCATGATTTAAAAGGGGATACTATACATTATGTTTTAGGAAACTTTTCTAAAGATGAAATGGAATTCTTAATCCAACATTTTTCTTTTTATCAAGAGATTATTTATTTTTTTATTGAGAATGGAATAGAAAAAACTATGAATCGTTATAATAGTAAGTAGGGGATTTTAATGGAAAAGTTTAAAGAGTTTAGATTTGATAATGGAACAATAAATGAAGGATTAACGAGTGAGTTATCTCTTTTTTACGTGTTGGAGTATTTTAAATGTCATGATTCTTCTGTGCTTTTAGTGACAAGTAATTTGTATGATGCTAATAAGCTTTATCAAGCAATGGAAACTTATACAGATCAAGTTTTTTTGTTTCCAATGGATGATTTTTTTACTTCAGTAGCATTGGCTGTATCTCCTGAATTAAAGTTAAAGCGTTTGGAAACTTTGGAAAAGGTTCAAGAAAAATGTATTGTTATTACTAATTTGATGGGATATCTAAGAATGCTTCCTCAAAAAAGTGTTCAGGATTCTTTGAAAATCACTTTAAAAAAGGATTTGGAAATTTCTCGTGAAGATTTGGTTTCAACTTTGGAGAACTTAGGTTATCAACGTGATTCTATGGTTACTTCAACTGGGGAATATGCTGTAAGAGGTTTTGTTTTGGATGTGTTTTTAATTGATGAAAACCATCCAATACGTATTGAGTTTTTTGGCGATACTATTGAATCTATTCGTTATTTTGATGAAGAGACACAACGTACTGTTAGTGAGGTTTCGTCTATTACTTGTCGGCCTGTTGATGAAGTAAAAACTGAAGGGTATAGTTCTTTACTTCAATATATGGGTGATGCTACAGTAGTTTATTTTGATTATCCACAAATTGAGGCTAGTTATGCTCATTTGGTTGAGGAAAGTTTAGCTTATCAAAAGGAGCAAGAATTAGATAGTCAAAAGTTTTTTCTTTCTTTTGATGAAATTCATCCTAGTTATATTTTATATGTTAATCATGTTGTTAATGATTTAAAGAGTAAAAATGTTTGTCGTTTTCAAACTAATGAAATTGATAATTTTAAGGGAAATTTTACTAAGTTGAAAGAGGTTGTACAAGGTTTTATTTATCAAAAAAAGACGGTTGTTTTTGCTTTGTCAACATCTAATCAGATTAGTGAGATTCGTGATTTGTTTGAGCAAAATGTTGTTTTAGTGAAAGATGGTCAGTTTCATGAAAATGCAATTAATATCGTTCATTTTAAGATAAATAAAGGTTTTATTTGGGATAATTTGGTCGTTATTTCTGAATTTGATATTGAAGAAATTAAGCAGGAAGTTAAGTATAAAAATAATTTGCATATTGGGAAAAAAATTCGTGATTTAAATGCTTTACAGACTGGTGATTATGTTGTTCATCGGGCACATGGGATAGGCATTTATTGTGGAGTTGTTACTTTAAATGTTCAGGGATTAAAAAAGGATTATTTACAGATTGCTTATTTAGGTAATGATAAGGTTTATGTGCCAGTTGAGAAGATTTCTAGTATATATAAATATAGTGATAAAGATGGAATGAAGCCTCAGATTAATAAATTGAATTCTCCTGTATGGCAGAGAAAGAAACAAGCTGTTCAGAAAAAAATTCGAGATATTTCTGGGGAACTAATTAAATTATATGCTAAGCGTAATAGTGTAGTTGGTGAAGCGTATCAAGATTTTCCTGAGGAGGACTTATTTGCCAATGATTTTGCTTATGACGAGACAAGAGATCAGATTCGGGCAATTAAGGATGTTTTTCATGATTTAGATTCAGTTGTGCCTATGGATCGTTTATTATGTGGTGATGTTGGTTTTGGAAAGACGGAAGTTGCTTTTCGTGGTATGTTTAAGGCTGTTTGTAATAATAAGCAAGTTCTTTATTTGTGTCCAACAACGATTTTATCTAAACAACAGTATGAATCTGCTTTGGAGAGATTTCGTAATTTTGCTGTAGAAATTCGATTATTTAATCGTTTTACGACAAAGAAAGAAGCAGCAGAAATTCTAGAAGGCTTAAAGTCTGGAAAGATTGATATTGTTTTTGGAACGCATCGTCTTCTTTCGAAGGAGGTTCAACCTAAACGGTTAGGGTTATTAGTTATTGACGAGGAACAACGTTTTGGAGTAACGCATAAAGAAAAGATTAAAGAATTAAAAAATGATGTTAATGTTTTAACTTTATCGGCTACACCAATTCCTAGGACTTTAAAAATGAGTTTATCGGGACTTCGGGATTTATCTATTATTGATACTCCACCTATTAATCGATATCCAATTCAAACTTATGTTGTTTCGGATAGTGATATGTTAGTTAAAGATGCTATTTATAAAGAATTAGCGCGCAATGGGCAAGTTTTTGTTTTATATAATCGAGTAGAAACGATTGAGGAAAAGGTTTCGCATTTACAAAAGTTGGTTCCTGAGGCTAGAATTCGTTTTGCTCATGGTCGGATGACTAAAACTGAGTTAGATGATATTATGAGTAGTTTTATTGCTTATGATTTTGATATTTTGGTTAGTACGACTATTATTGAGACAGGTATTGATATTCCTAATGCTAATACTTTAATTATTTATGATGCGGATCGTTTTGGACTTAGTCAGCTTTATCAACTTAGGGGCCGTGTTGGTCGTAGTAATAAGATTGCATATGCATATCTTTTATATCATAAAAATAAGATGCTTAATGATATTGCCGTAAAACGGTTGCAGGCTATTCGAGATTTTACGGAGCTTGGTAGTGGTTATAAGATTGCAATGAGAGATTTGTCTATACGCGGAGCTGGAGATATTTT
The DNA here is from genome assembly GCA_944355355.1 of uncultured Bacilli bacterium. Lineage (GTDB taxonomy): Bacteria > Bacillota_I > Bacilli_A > RF39 > UBA660 > Ventrenecus. The sequence continues at coordinate 74,292 of CALVQE010000001.1, read as the reverse complement.
GGGTAGTGAGCAAGCTGGTTTTGTTGATACAGTTGGAATTAGTTTGTATATGAAAATGATTGAAGATGAAATGAAACGATTAAAGGGTGAATATGTTCCTGAAGATGAGGATAAGGAGTCTCTTATTCGAGTTGAAACACATATTGACGATGATTATGTTTCGGATGAGTCAGTTAAAATTGAAATTCATCAATTAATTAATGAAATTGATTCTTATCAAAAATTAGAAGATGTCAAGAGTATGCTAATCGATCGTTTTGGAACTATCACGGAAAATATGGGAATTTATATGTATGAAGAATGGTTTGAAAAGTTAGCTAACCGCTTAAATATTGTTAAGGTTGTTCAAAATAACCGAATCATTCAATTTTGGTTATCAGAGGAGATTTCTGCTAAAATTAAGGGAGATAAGTTGTTTTTGGAGGCGTATAGTATTAATCCAAAATTTCAAATTAAGTTTGAAAATAAACAGATTAGTATTTTGTTACCAATTTTATATCAAGAAAAGCATTTTATTTATGATGTGGTGGCTTTGGTTCAAAAAATTTGTGATGATTTAGAAGTATAAATTTTAAAGGGCGGTTCACAATAGTTGTAGAATGGAGTGTATTTCTTTGAAAGAGACTGGAATTATTCGCAAAATTGATGAACTTGGAAGAATTGTTTTGCCTAAAGAAATTCGAAAAAATTTAGGTATTAAAGATGGGGAGGATTTAGAAATATTTGTGAGAGATAAAGGGGTTTATCTTCAAAAGTATTCTCATTTGTTAAATATTACAGATACTTTAGAACCTCTTTGTAATTTAGCTTTTGAGGTAATGGGGTTAAAGCTAATTGTTACAGATCGTGAGAAGGTTATTACGGCATTTGATTCTTCTTTAGTAAGTTTATCTATTCCTTCTTCTTTAGAGGAATTTATTATGAATCGCGAATGTTATACTACTAATCAGCCTGTACAATATTTTAATTTGAGCGGTTATTTTCATATTGAGCCTATTAATGTTTCTGGGGATATTATGGGTTTGATCCTTTTATATCAAGAGCAACCTTTTCTTTCTTATATGATAGATTTTACACGTTTTCTTACTAAAATTATTGTAAATAAAATTGACATTCTTTAATTTTATGTTAGAATTAGGGTATTCAATGGTGAAGGAAAGAGTACATAATGATTCTTTTTTAGAGAGCTTATGATTGGTGAAAATAAGTAAAGGGTTACTATGGAAGATGGCTCTGGAGTTGAAACGTATTTCTGCGTTAGAGAAAGAGTGCATGAGATAATCATGAAATAAGGTGGTACCACGGGTTTTAACTCGTCCTTATATTCATGATTTTTTTATTTAAATTATTTCCCGGGAAATAATTTCGGAAAGGAATTGATGTTATATGGAAAAATTTTATATTGCAACTGCTATTGCTTATGCGTCAGGAAAGCCTCATATTGGCAATACTTACGAAATTGTCTTAGCTGATGCGATTGCACGTTTTAAAAGAAATCGTGGGTTTGAAGTTTATTTTCAAACTGGTACTGATGAACATGGGGAAAAGATTGAACAGAAAGCTTTGGATGCTTTTCAAACTCCTCAGGAATATGTTGATCATATTTCTAAAGAGATTCAAAGAATATGGGATGTGATGAATACAAGTTATGATAAGTTTGTTCGAACTACGGATGTTCATCATAAAGAAATTGTTCAACATATTTTTCAAAAATTATATGATCAAGGAGATATTTATTTGGATCAATATGAAGGATGGTATTGTACTCCTTGTGAATCATTTTGGACAGAGAGTCAACTTGTTGATGGCAAATGCCCTGATTGTGGACGTGATGTTTCTAAACGTAGTGAGGAATCTTATTTTTTTCGGATGTCTAAATATCAAGATCAGTTGATTGAGTATATTGAGAGTCATCCTGATTTTATTAAACCAGAGGCTCGTAAGAATGAAATGATTAATAATTTTTTGAAGCCTGGGTTACAAGATTTATGTGTTTCTAGAACTTCTTTTGATTGGGGAGTACGTGTTCCTTTTAATGATAAACATGTTGTTTATGTCTGGATTGATGCTTTATCAAATTATATAACGAATATTGGTTATGATGTTGATGGTGGAAACGAAACGTTTAAAAAGTGGTGGCCTTGTGATTTACATTTGATTGGTAAGGATATTTTGCGGTTTCATACTATTTATTGGCCGATTTTATTGATGGCTCTTGATTTGCCTCTTCCTAAACAAATTTTTGGGCATCCTTGGCTTTTAATGAATAATGATAAGATGAGTAAAAGTAAAGGAAATATTATGTATGCAGATGATTTAGTGGATTTGTTTGGTGTTGATGCGATCCGTTATTATTTGCTTCATGAGATTCCTTTTCAGAATGATGGAACGATTAGTTATGAACTTATTATGGAAAGAATCAATAGTGATTTGGCCAATGTTTTGGGTAATTTAGTTAATCGAACTATTGCGATGGCTAGGAAGTATTTTGATGGACATATTGAGAATAAAAAGATTTTAGATTCACTTGATGAAGAATTTTTAGAAAGTATATCCTTAATGCCTAGAAATGTTGATGAGTGTATGAATAAATTAGAAATAGGTCGCGCGATTGATGAAGTTTTTGAGGTGTTAAGGAAGTCTAATAAATATATTGATGATACAGCTCCTTGGACTTTAGCAAAGGATGAAGCAATGAAGGATCGTTTGGAAACAGTACTTTATCATCTTCTTGAAAGTATTCGGATTTGTGCTTTTGAACTTTCACCATTTATGCCTGAGACGAGTGAAAAGATTTTTAAACAGTTGAATTCAACGGTTAAAAATAATGAATTTAATGAAAATGGTTCATATGTAGTTAGTGAACCTGTGCCACTTTTCTTACGAATTGACATTGCTAAAAAGTTAGAGGAAATTCAGGCTAAGAATGAGGTTAAGTAATGTTTGTTGATACCCATTGTCATTTATATCAGGAGTATTATGATTCAATTGATGAGGTTATTGGAAGAGCACAGGAAAATCATATAAAAACTTTTTTTGTTGCGGGTTGTGACCGAAAGAGCAATGAGGAAGTTATGGATTTATGTGAGCAGTATGATTCTATATATGGTTGTGTTGGTATTCATCCTGAAAATGTAGAGAGTTATGTACCACAGGACATTGAATTTTTGAACGAATGTGTTTGCAATCCTAAAGTCATAGCCATAGGTGAGATTGGTCTTGATTACCATTACACTAAAGAAAATAAGGAAGAACAGAATATTTTATTTGAAAGACAACTTATGCTTGCGGAGGAATATGGGTTACCTGTAGTTATTCATTCAAGAGAAGCGACTCAAGATACAATAGATATTTTACGGAAATATCCTGATGTTAAAGGGGTGATCCATTCTTTTTCTGGTAGTTTAGAAGTAGCTAAAATTTATATTCAAATGGGATATAAGTTAGGTATCAATGGTGTTGTTACTTTTAAAAATAGTCATTTAAAAGAACTTTTGCCTAAAGTGTTAGATTCTATTATTTTAGAGACAGATAGTCCTTACTTGACTCCTCATCCATATCGTGGAACAAGAAATGAACCAAAATATGTTTTGGATATAGCTAAGTTTATCGCTGAATATTGTGATATTTCTTTAGAGGAGTTAGCACAAATTACGGAGAAAAATATAAAAGAAATTTTTAAAAAATGTTGAATTGTCAAATTGTGTCAAATTATTTTGAATGTTTTTGAGTATCTTATGTATGTGTGCTATGATGAGAGTGTAAATAGAGAGAGGAGAATATAATTATGGCTTTAGTTTATGAACCAGTAGCTGCAAAAAATTGGGCTAATAAAGTTGTAGAATGTTTAAATGGAGGACCCGAAAGTGTAAAAGGGTGTTCATTAAAGTTTAATGAACAAATTGAAAAGTTAGTTCAACCAAATGTTTGGACAGGAGCTGCTGCTGCTCAAAATTTTCAAAACTTTATGGATACTCATAATGCTTTAATTCGTTTTTCTAATGAGTTTGGACAAAGCTTTTCGCAAGCAATGACGGATGTTGCTAAGAGTATTGCTGATTTGGAAATTGCTAATTTAGGAGCTGATACAACAGTTACTTCTAATTTTGGACAATTAAATTTTTCACAAATTACAGAAATGAGCGAAGCTAATATAAATAAGGAAGTTGTTACTTATGATTATGGTGTAATTAGCGAGATTGGTACAGCTTTATCTTCAATAAAGGGTAATTTAGAGGGAGTAAAAAACACTTTAGATTCTGAATTAGCTAAATTAAATAGTGGTTCTGGTATTTGGGATGGTAATGCTGCAGAAATTGCAAAAGAAACTTTGACTAACGTTTTAAATACAAATATGAGTCAAATTTTCGAGGCTTTAAATACTTGTATAAGTAATATTTCTGCTGCTGCTGAAGCTGCTCAAATGGCAGATCAAGGTTAATTTTATTATTAAGTGGCTTTTTAGCTACTTTTTTCTTTGTCTAAAATTAAAGTCGTGATATAATTGTTTTAGAATAAGGAAGTGGGTAAATGAAAATTGTTATATTTTTTGATGATACTAAGACTTTTCAAATTTACAATCTTCCAAAGATTATTGATGGTAATTATTGGGTGACTTATAAGGATGAAGATGGGAACGAGCGAAATTTCTTAAATGTTTATGCCCATGATGATCAATGGGTTTACGAGGATGACCATAAGCAAATTGTAATTCTTCCTTTTCGTTATTATAAAGTAAGAGAATCGTTTTTTTATACTATTCCTTTGTATGATGAATCTTTAAATTTGTATTCTATTCAAGGAGTGGATACTGTATCTTTTGGGAAGAATAAAGGAGACGTTCAGGCGGATTGTTTTGGGGAAGCGACCGTTACTTTAAATAAAAAGGGAAGTAGTTGGTTAATTCAATGTGATAAAGCAAATTTTCGAATGTATATTAATCAAAAAATTGCTACTGGTAAACTTTTGGAGCCAACAGATAGTATTTTTTTAAATGGTATGACTTTATATGTTTTAGCTGATTATTTGATTTTTAATAATCCTCAGAATATTGTACATATTAAAAATGATAAAATCGTTTTAAAAGAGATTCCTTTTATAGAAGAGACTACAGAAACTTTGGATGATAAAAGTATTTATGAGAAAAAGGACTATTTTTATCGTTCACCTAGATTTCGAAATGTTATTGATGAAGTACAAATCAAGATTGATTCTCCGCCTGCTTCTCCAGTGAAAGAAGAGTTGCCTATTTTACTTCAAATGGGCGGGATGCTCGCGATGGGAATGAGTTCAATGGTAACGCTTATTGTTTCGGTAAGTGGTCTTGCCAGTGGTGAAAGAGATTTTATGAGTACTTTACCTTCTTTGGTTATTGGAGTTAGTATGCTTATAGGGATGCTTTTAATCCCAACTTTGTCTAGACGTTATCAGAAGAAAAAAACGCTTGAACAAGAAAAGCTTAGACAAGAAAAATATTTAGAATATTTAGCTGCAAAGAAGAAAGAAATTCATCAGGTTATGGAGGATCAACAAACTAGATTAAATGATAATAGTGTTTCTTTGGAGACTTGTGAAGATATTATTCTTCACCGAAGAAGGAATTTATGGGAAAGAAAAATTGAACATGATGATTTTTTATCTGTTCATATTGGTATTGGCGAAATTCCGGCTAAGATAAGAATTAATTTTCCAGAAGAACATTTTTCTTTGGAAGATGATAATTTGAAAAATGAGTTGTTTAAAATGGCAGGAGAACCACGCAACTTAAAAAATGTACCTATTAATGTTTCTTTTGTTGAGAAAAATATTTGTGCTATTTTAGGAAATGCTCAGTTGATACCAGCTTTTTTAAATACAATTTTACTTCAATTTATTACTTTTCATAGTTATGAAGATGTTAAGTTTGTTCTTTTAACTTCTCAGGCAACCTCTTCAAAATGGGAGGATATGAAAGAAATTCCTTATTTATGGAATAATAATCGAACGGTTCGTTATTATGGAGAAACGAAAGAAGAGAAGTTTGCTATTTTAAATAATTTGCTTGAGGTATACAAGAGTAGACGTTATGCTGATGAAGATTATTCAAAGGAATCTGGAAATGATTATCGTTCTTTTCTACCTTATTATGTTATCATTACAGATGATTTTGAATCGATTCGCGATTCTGCTTTTGTTCAAACTGTTATGAAGAGTAAAACAAATTTTGGTTTTAGTTTTTTGATTATTACGCACAGGTTAATGGGTCTTCCTAATGAATGTAATTCGTTTATTAATGTGGATGCGAATCAGTCTGGAATGATAGAAAATGAATTGTCTTCGGATAAGCAACTTGTTTTTCAAGCTGAGTTTTTAAATAAATCATTAACTAATTGTTATCGCATGATTAGTAATATACCAATTCCTTTGACTTCTGCTAAGGGTAAACTTCCTGATACGATTAGTTTTTTAGAAATGTATAATGTTGGTAAGGTTGAACAGCTTAATGCACTTAATCGTTGGAATACAAATCATCCTTATGATACGTTGGAAGCTCCTGTTGGTGTAGATAGTAATGGCAGTTTGTTTATGCTTGATTTGCATGAGAAGGCTCATGGACCACATGGATTAGTTGCGGGTATGACTGGTTCAGGAAAAAGTGAATTTATTATTACTTATATTTTGTCTATGGCAGTTAATTATCATCCTGATATGGTTTCATTTGTTTTAATTGACTATAAAGGTGGAGGTTTAGCAGGAGCTTTTTATAATCCAGATACTGGCGTTCGACTTCCTCATTTAGCGGGAACAATTACGAACTTAGATACGGTTGAAATTAAACGAAGTTTAGCTTCTATTGAAAGTGAGCTTAAACGTAGACAAAGACTTTTTAATGAGGCTAGACAGCAGACAAATGAAAGCACAATAAATATTTATAAGTATCAAAAGTTATATCAGGAAGGTGTTGTTAAAGAACCTATTCCGCATTTGTTTATTATTAGTGATGAGTTTGCTGAACTTAAAAGTCAACAGCCTGAATTTATGGCTCAACTTATTTCTACTGCGCGTATAGGCCGTTCTTTGGGTGTGCATCTTATTTTGGCTACGCAGAAACCTAGTGGTGTAGTTGATGCCCAAATTTGGAGTAACTCGAAGTTTCGAGTTTGTTTAAAGGTTCAGGATCGTAGTGATTCTATGGATATGATTAAAGTTCCGGATGCAGCGGCTTTGACTGATGTTGGAAGATTTTATTTACAAGTTGGTTATAATGAGTTTTTTGCTTTAGGTCAATCGGCTTGGTGTGGGGCTCCATATTATGAGATGGATGAACGTAAGGTAAAAGTGAATTCATCTTTAGATTATATTAATAATGTTGGAAAAGTTTTAAAATCTATTGAACAGGAAGATGCTTTTAAGAAGTTACAATATAAGGGAGAGGAATTACCTTCTATTTTGAAATATCTTTCAGATTTGGCGGATAAGTTACATTTAAAACCTTCAACGCTTTGGCTTCCTAGTATTCCAGAAGTGATTTATGTTGATAATTTAGCTTCAAAATATTATTATGAGGTAAAACCTTATGTTTTAGATGAAATTGTGGGAGAGTATGATTCTCCTTCGACTCAGTCACAAGGTTTACTAACGTTGCCTATTTCTACGGAAGGAAATGTTTTGGTTTATGGTTCTGCTGGTTCTGGTAAGGAAAACTTTTTAACGACTTTCTTATATGCTGCTATGGCTCATCATAGTTCTCTAGAAGTTAATTTTTATATTTTAGATTTTGGGGCTGAAACTCTTAATATTTTTGCTCGCGCACCTCATGTTGGAGATGTGATTTTGTCTGATCAGAATGATAAGATTATTAATTTGTTTAAGATGTTAAATCAAATGATTGATGATCGTAAGAAGAAGTTTATGCAGTATGGTGGTAATTACAATTCTTATATTCTTAAGAGTGAGGAAAAGTTACCTAATGTTGTAGTTATTATCAACAATTATGATAATTTTAAAGAGTTATATCCTGATTTTGATGAAGAACTTGTATCTATTACAAGGGAGGCTTCTAAGTTTGGTATTTATTTTGTTTTATCGGTTGTTGGTTCTAATAGTGTACGGTTGAAGTTACAACAAAACTTTAAGCAGTTACTCACTTTGCAAATGAATAATGCTGATGATTATAATACTGTTTTAGGAAATGTTCGAAAGATGACACCTTCTAAAAAGTTTGGACGAGGTCTTATTCGTTTAAATGGTAATATTTATGAGTTTCAAACTGCATATGCTTTGGAAAAAGATAATTTATCTACTTTATTAAGTGATTTTGTTGATGGTTTAGTTGAAAAGGAAAATACTAAAGCTTTAAAAGTTCCAGTATTACCAGAACATGTTTATTATAAAGATTTAGGTGTTTCATCTACTTTAAAGCAAATGGTTGTTGGTGTAGAGAAAGTTTCTTTAGATGTGGCTACTTATAATTATGAAAGTAAGCCTCTTCATGTTATAACTGGTTTGGAGCTTGAAAAAATGGTAACTTTTATAAAAGGATTCATGGAGTCGTATGCTTCAATTAAGAATCAATTGTTCTTTGTTTTTGATGGTGAAAAACTCTTATCTAAAAATGATGTTAAAACAAGTTATTTTTATCAAAAGAATTTTGATAAGGTGCTAAAGAGTGCGAGTGAGTATATAGTAAAATTAGATGAAGATTATCAACAATATAAGGATGATGAACGTGTAAAAAGTTATACTCATTTAACCTTGTTGATTGTTGGTGTTGATTCGTTTTTAAGTCAAATTAAAGATTCTTTACAAATTTTTGAAGAGATGATTGATAAGGGAAGTGCTTTGGATAAGATTTCGGTAATTCTTGTGGATGCTGCTGATGTCATTAAAAAACATGATTTTGATTCTTGGTATAAACGATTTAGTTTAAATAGTCAAGGTATTTGGGTTGGATACGGGATCACGGATCAATATGTTGTTAAGTTATCTAGAACACCTAAATTCTGTTATGAGGAAATTTCGAATAAGTTTGGTTATGTTGTTCGAAATGGGATTCCAGTTCAGATTAAGTTGTTAGAGGGAGGAGATAAAAATGAATAAGGTTTTAGTTACAATTAAGGTACTACGTTTAAATGAGGAGTTTGAAGTGTTTTTGCCTGTGAATAAAAAGATTGTTGATATTATTTGCATGCTGGTTAAATCTTTAAATGAACTTACAAACGGAGTATTTCCGTTAACTTATAATAATCTTTTGTATGATATTGATCAAAACGTTTTTTATGATCCTTCTTTATCTCTTAAGGACGCTGGAATTAATAATGGAAAAAAGTTGATTTTGATTTGATTTAATGCTATCCTTTATATAGGATAGTAGATGGTAAGACTCTCTATCTTTTTAGGGAGTCTTTTTAAAGGTAGATGATTTTTGTGGATGTTTATGTATGTAAAAGTAAGATGAAAAAGGCTAGTTCACAAATTAAGGAAAGTGCTTATGCTATTGATAAGATTATTTCAGAACTTATGGAAATTACAAGAACTCTTGGGGATGGTTGGCAAGGGAGTGATTATGAATTTTTTCAACAAAAAATTACCAAAGAATATCAGGATAATTTAAATGAATTTAGCAAAAGATTAAAGGAATACGCAGTTTATTTAGAAAATGCTTCTAATGCTTATCAGAAACTAGAAAATATTTTTAAAGATAAAGAAATTGAGGTGTGATATGAATAAGTTTGATTATGATCAAGTGGATGTGAAAATTTTAGAGTATCGCTCTTTAAGTAATCGAATGAATGACGAATTGACATCATTAAATGAAGTTTTAAAAGTATTGCAAGGTGAGTCGATTTGGTCAGGTGAGGCTCATGAATATTTTGAAGAATCTTATTATAAGTTAATGAGTGTATCTGAGGATTTATCTATTGCTATGCAAAATATTCCTTTATATCTTCAAAAAATATCTGATAATTATAAAAAGCTTGAAGATAGTATTTCTTTAGGAATGGAAGGTTAAGATGGCATTTGAAAGTGTTGATGTAGGGAGGGCTCGCGCGGCTTTAAAGACTCTTAAGAATTCTTTAATTATTAATGAAGAGCAAGTTATATATGATTCAATTAGTAGTGAGAATAATTTAAAAACTTTAGCTAGTGAACCTTTAAAAAAGGGATTAAAAAAGTTACTTGATGAACGTTATCAAGAGTTATCTTCTTTAATAGATACTTATCAAAAAATTGTTGATTATGTTGAAGAATACCAAGAGTTGAAGAGAGAGGTTTCACGTTTAGAGAGTGAAATTGATGATGAGTATGATGATGAGGATCCTAGTTATTCTAAAATTAGGAGGTTAAAACGAGAAAAGTCTAAATGTTTGAATAGAATGGATGAGATTGTTAGTATAGTAGATAGTATGATTTAGTAAGGAGGTGCTTTAATGGACATTAATAAAATTAAAATTACATTATTGGATATTAAATATCAAGATTTTTTAAATTGTTCATCAAAGTTCCTTACAGATAAATATGAACTATTTCAAAATTGCTATATTTCAAAATGTGAAGATTCACGATTTAAACGCATGGCTTCTAAATTGGATGAGAAGTACCTTCGTATTAAGAAAGGCTATCAGAATATAGGTGAATGGTGGGATAGTTATTTAAAGAACGTGCAAGGTCTTGAACAAGCTTTAGCACAAAATGGCAACAAAGCAATGACTGAGGGAGATCTTCTTGCTTATGTTTACCAAAATATTGAGTCTTTAAATACTTTTGAGGAAAAAATATCCACTTTGTTATCTCCATCATTAATTGGTGATGTTTCATCTGTGATAAAAGCTTTTCAAGGGAATATGAGTGCATTGAAGATGATGTCTACGTCTGTTTTGGGGGCTAATTTAGGAATAAATGCCTTTAATTTAGGAGCTGTGGCGGGTGTTTCTGAAAATCAAACGGAAATGAATAGAAATAGTGATATGGATCAAATAACTAATCGAGCATTTGGACGATCATTTAATATGGATGGTACGAACGCAAATTTTTCTGATGATGTGGGATCAGTTTTGAATCTTCAAAATATAACGAGTCCTACCAATAATTCTTCATTAAATCCGTCATTTAGTGAAAAGGAGCAGAGAAGTCTTGATGCTAATGAATTAAATGAACAGGTTTTATTTCAAAGTATGAGTGGTACTTCTTTGGCGGCTTCGGCAGCGGCGTACAGTTTTCGTTCGGCATTAACGTCTCAAAAAAGTGCAGATACAAAAAAACAAGAAAATAGTGAAACTTTAGATACTACTTCAGAGCACACAAGTAATAAGAAACAGGATGTAAGCGGTTCTAATGATACAGAAACAGTTATTGATGATTCTTCGTTAGCTGGTATAGTTAGTCAGAGTTTTAGTGGGGAAGATTGGGAAAGTGCTTTTGCTAGAAATCTTGAGAGTGCTAAGATAATGAGTAAGGCATGTGATGTAACGATCAAGGATTTACAAGCCCAGCAAGATGAGTTGCAGCAAGGTCTTGATTCATTTCTTATTGGTAATGGTTATGCACTTCGTACGGAGTTTTATATGCCAGGAGACACGATTGATAGTGTAAAAGCTTTGACTCCGGAGGAGTATGAGAAAAGGTTGCTTAATAGTATTGATTATGATGTTCCTGATTCAGATCCTGAAATTGGATATAATGTAATTAAGCGACAAGAAAAAGCCAAAAAGAAAGCTTTAGAGTACGCTATTAAATTTAATGAAGCTTTTGAAAAAAGAATGGGAATAAGTTATAACGACTATTTAGAACAACTTCAGTCTATAGAAAATGATATAGCGACGATTAAGTTTTCTAAATATAGTTTTGATCAGCAGATTAAAATGTCTCCATATTTATCTATAATGTATTCAGAGGCATTTAAGGAATATAAAGCAGGTTATGATCCTTTAGGAGAATATGAATTAGATAAAGTAGGTTTTTTTAAAAAGCAAAATCCAATAAGATATTGTGAGAAGCTTGATGAAAAGTTTGCATCCATTAATGAGGATATGGTGGAGTCTATTTTGGCTAATTCTAATCTTGAGAGTTATGAAAGATTTACTTTGTTATCAGAAGATGAAAAAGCATTGTATAGTTTTTTGTATGATAATAAAGGTTATAAAGAAGCTGAGAAGTATTTAAAGGCTATGGAGGATACATTAAATAATAGACAAGGGCTTAAAGAAGCAGTGGATTTTATTAATGGAATTTCTGATGTAAAAGTGTCTGTTGATTATGTAAGTCCAACAGCACAGCAAGATTTTTTGAATGCACTTGAAAGTGTAGACGTTGGAGATAAATGGTATTCTTTCTTTTCTACTACAGGAAAGGGTTTTGGTGATGGTCTTCAAACTTTTGGAGAAGGTTTTGCTAATATTTTTAGTACGGAAGGTATGATTTCGACAAATCAATATGCTCAAATGTATATTTTACAGGGATTTAGTAAAGATTGGTTTTTAACTGGTACATATGAAGTGAGTACAAGTGCAGGAAATATGGCTCCAGCAATTGCTTTTTCAGCGGCAGCTACTGTAGCAGCCGGACCAGCTGGCTTAGGATTAAGTGCAGAAACAGCTGCGACAGTTGGAAGTACAATGGGTTATATTAGTACTGGCTTTTCTGTTTTTGGCAATGCTAAAAATCAGGCTTTAGTGAATGGGAACTCCTTAGCTTCTTCTACTTTGTATGCTACTTGTAGTGGGGTATCGGAAGTCGCTTTAGGTAAGTTGTTAGGTAATATTGGTATTTTGAATGAAAATGCTCAATTCGCTTTAAAGGAAATACTTAATGAAGGTATTGAAGAAGGTCTTCAAGAGTTTGTGGATGCCGGATTACGTACTGCATTTTTAAATGAAGAAGTTGAGATAAATCAATTGATAGGAGATTCTGGGAAATCATTTTTATATGGTATTATTATGTCAACTATTACGACTGGTGGTCAGCAAGCAATTCGTATTGTTGCCAAAGGAAAGACACATACCATTAATTCTTCAGATGCTGTAGAGTTATTAGAATTATTAAATAATTGTGATGAAGCTAGTCAAGAGCAAGTTGTTTTGGATTATCTTACGAATGTCGAAAATAACGGTCATGCAGAGAATATTTATACACCTATTGAGGTTGTAGAGGAGATATCTTTTAAAGATAAATTAAAAAACTTTGGTACAGATGTATTGAATTCTTTAGGTGAAACTGGAGCCAAGATAGCTTCTGGCGTTGTTTCTTTAAATGAAGGATTGAGTGAGTTTAAGGGGAAGATGTGGCAAAATACTAAGACAAATGCAGTTAAAGCTCTTGATACTATATCTTCTGTAAATAATCAAATAAGTGATTTTCGAACGAGGATATGGAATAGTACGCTTAGTACTGGAGGAAAAGTAGTAAATGGTATTCAAAATGTATTTATTAATGTTGCTGATATAACTGGCTCTGGTTTTGATAATTATATGAATTTTAGATCTGATGTTCAAAATTCTGTGAAAGATGTAGTTTTAGATACAGTAGATTCTGTAATTGATTCTAAAGTTAATGAGTTTGAGCAAGTAACGACTTTGCTTGATACTACAAAAGAAACTGTGGCTAATTTGTTGCAAGTAGATGTTGTGCCAGAGGATAGTATTGGTAGTACTTTTGATGCTTTTTTTGAGGATGTAAATACAAATGTTAAGGAAATATTGCATTCGAGAATTAGTCTTCCTAAGACGTTTATTGGCATGTTTTATAGTCCTTTTGGAGTGTTATCTAAGTTAGTTTATACTCCTGTTAAAAATAATGTAGAAGTGAGTAAAACTATATTAGAAGATGGTATTTATCATATTACAAGTTTAGAAAATGCTCAGAAAATTTTAGAGTCTGGTTATGTTAAAGCTTCTAATGTTCTTAGTAGTTATGGAAGTAAAAAGTCATTCTTTTTTGCTGGATTTCCTAATTTTGAAAATGTTGCTGTGAATATTCCTTCTTTTTTAGAAAAGACTGTAGCAGTTAAGTTTGATATTGATGAAGCTGATTTGGATCATTTTCGTTATCGGTCTTTGGCTGATCATGCTGTAGCGGCAATGGGAGATTATGTTTTTGATTCTGCCAAAGCAAGTCTTGTTTATTTGGGATTGATGAACGACAATGGTAAATTAGTTTATAAAGAAATTCCAGAAGAAACTTATAATAGCTATCATACTGATATTTCTACGGATTTTTTAGGAAGGCGAATTGTTACTTTAGAAAAGAATTTAGTTGCCATGGCTCGTGAAGGGGGCAATATTATTCGTAATGTTGAAAATTTATTGGACATTATTCATAATGGTGATGTAATAATGACAGCTGCTAAAGTTGCTGTTGGAGCTAAAAATGTTATTTCATCAAATCTTAATGATTTAGGAGGGCGTATTACATCAGTTATTCACGATTATCAAGAAAAAGTTTCATCTATTGATCAACTTGGTCCAACTTATGAACAATTAGAGGGAAAACGTATTTTTGATTTACTGAATAAAGCTATTGAAGGAAAAATAAATGAACCGATTAAAGCTTTGGTGGACGAGTATAATAATCTTTTAGATTCCGATGGTCGTTTAGCTGAACTTATCAGGAAAGCTAATAATGGAGAAACAGTTAATATACCGCAGGAATCGATGGATAGTTATTTACGATTACGAAAACTTGAGTTTAGTATACTACATCCAGGAACGATGGCTACTACAGGAGAAGTGCAAAATGTGTTTATGGAGCAAATTAAAAATTCGTTCGATGGTGTTTCTAGTTATGTGTCAGGTCTTGTTGATAAGATGCATAGTGTTCAAGTTGGAGAGACTCTTAAATCCAATGTAATATCTATTTTTGAATCTTTGGTGAGCATGCGTGATGATGTTGTAAATTTCTTTGGACAATTGAAAACTAAGGCGTTTCATCGTGATAATGATTTATATCATTTTAATACTTTTGGGTTGAAGGGAAATTTGAAGGATTTTGCTCAAGAGGTTATGACAAGAGGAAGTTTATCATCTACTTTAGGTAAGCAGTTAGAAAAAGTTTTTTTCGATGATAATTATATTGTTGGCGTACATAATTTGGGAAGTTTAGTAGTGGATAGTAATGGAAGAAATATTAGAGGAGATAAGATTTTGCAAAATGGTCTTATTTTGACGGGAAATAGCGAGACAAGATTTACAGGTGATCTTAGTGATAATATTCGCTTTTATACAAATAAAAATAAGAAATATTCGTTTGCCTTATTTTTAAATGATTTGTTTACTTCGTCTTATTATAAGGCGGATGGTGAAGGTTCTGCGGCTATTATATGTATTCCAAAAGAACTTGAAGGAAATATGGATGCGCTTGTTTATTATAAGGATGGTCAAGCTATTTTAAAGCCAGAATATGTTATGGGGTATGTTAATTCGAATGAAGGAAATTTATCTGACTTGAATACGTTGGATTCTCTTTCTCCTTCTTATCAAGAATTGCTTGGAATTGATACAATTATGGTTGATGGCAAGGCATATTCTGTTGATGTTTTGGAAAAGCTTATTAATAATGTTGATCAAGCATTTAATAAATTAGGAAATATTGATCAAAATGTTGATCTTTTTGGAAAAGGATTTTCGCCTCAAGAATATGTTAAGGCGGCTCAAAGATTGGTCGATGAGTTGGTTTCTAAAGGTATAAATGTTTCTGAAGAAGTGTTTTCTAAATTAAATTTTTTACAAAAGCTTTATTTACCATCTATAGATTCTCTTAATCTTTCGACTACAAAAAGGTATACTATGGATATATCGGATATTGATGAGGCAATTCGGCCTTTTGCTGAAGAGTATTTGGAAACGGGGTTTGTTTCTGAAAAATTGGGAACTCAACTAGAACAGTGGTATTTTGATGAGGATACGGTTATAGGTTTCCATGCTTTAGGTGAGACTTTATTTGATAGTAATGGTCGTAATATAATGGGGGATGCAGCTTTAAGAAATGGCGTTATTTTGTCTGGTAATACTGAAACTGGTGTTACGGGAAATTTGACGGATAATATTGTTTTGGAAACTGATCCTTCAAAGTTTAATTTTTTGTTCTTTTTGCGAAATTTGTGTGCGACTTCAACTTATAAAGCTCATGGAGAAGGAGGAGCCGTGATTGTTCAGATTCCTAAAAAGCTTTTGAATAATCTAGATGCACTTGTTCATGAGGTGGACGGTCAACTTTATTTGAAACCTGAATATGTTAGAGGTTATGTTAATTCTTCACAGGGCAATTTATCTGAATTGTTTACAGCTGATCATTTACCTTTTGAAAATTTATTAAGCAAAATTCAACAAAAATTGACAGATGTTGAAGATTTAGTAACAGATAAGTCTCATAGTGCACTAATAGAAGAGTTTAATCAACTAATTGATTCAGATAGTCGATTACCGCGGTTGTTAGAACAGCATGATGCTGGAAAAACAGTTCAAGTTCCGTCTGAGTTAAGCGAGGCTTATCAACGATTGATACAACTAAAAAATCTAATTGAAAGTAGTGTGGCTTCTTTTGAGGCAAAAACAACATTGCCAAATATTGATTTGAATGATGTGCCTGATAACTTGGGTGATTTTAATGAATATATGTATTATATTCGTAGTTTGACTGATAAAAATGTTCCAGATGGATTTTCTACTATTGAGGAATACAAAAGGGCTTTTGCGCGAGCAGTACGTGATAGTGGAAAACTTGATCAATTTACAGATATCAACTATATTTTACATTTAACATACGATCCAATTATCTTGAGTGAGCTTATTGGTACTAAAAAAGTAAGTGAACTTTATTGTAAATTAAAACAAGCTCCTCAAATTTTTGCGGATCCTTTATCAAAATTGTCTTTTGAAGACTTTGATCGCTTATTTAGTGATGAAATCGTAAAACAATCTATTATGGATTTAGATGTACAAGATTTTCAGAAAATTATTAAAGCGTTTTCAGAAAAGGGGTTATCTTCGTGGTTAACTCAAGATACTTTTCTTCAAAAATTGTTTAGTTTGGATGATACTGCTATTAAAGATGTGTTGCTTACGTCCTCTGAGTTTTATAGTCAATTGTCTGGTGAAGATTTTAATTGTATATTTAATAATGAGAATGTGCGCGATGTGGTTTTAAATATGAATTTAGAAGAATTTAAACAGATTATAAGCTCTTTTGATTTTAGAACTGTTTCTACTTGGCTTGTTAATGAAACTATGGTTGACAAAATAATTCGTTTGAGTGTAGATGATTTTTACGATTTAATGAATTCAGTTAGTTATAGTTCTGTTGATAACTTTTTAGAAAGCAATTTAGATTTTACACAGTATGAGAGATTGTTAAAAAGTGTTTTAGAAAAGTTTTATACTGAGGATGTTTTGTTACAAAATATGCAGTATAAAGGGTTGATAAATAATATCATTCCTCTTAATTTAGGCATGGATTCTAAAATTAAACAATATTGGCAGCAAATTAATCAGGTTACCAAACAGACTGAGATTGTCCTGTCTGAAAAATTTTCAAATTGTCTTGCTCCGAATCTTAATAGAGTTGTTTCTGTTCCAAGTGGTTACTATAATATTACATTGGAAATAGATGGCAAGATAGAAACTGTTACAACTTTAGTAATGAATGACAAAATCGATTTGTATTATATTATATTGCGTTTTCCTCAATACTCTACAGCTCTTTTAAAAGATAACTTAAAAATTCTTTCTGTTACTTTGAATGAACGAAAAACAAATTTAACTGTGTTTGATGGAACAGTGAACAAAGGATTAAATGAAATCGTTCTTTTGCTAGATGGTCAAGAATATCGTATGATTTATTATAATTTAGCTAGAGATTTAGATTTAAGTTCTATGGCTGATTATAAATTTAAAGATGTTTCAAACATTCAAATTAAACAAGTTATACCTTTACCTTCTTATAGTCAAGAAGTTGATCATCCTGGTGTATATCTTTTAAAATATGATATTGATGGAAAAACTTATGCTCGTTATTTAGCAACTATCAATAAAAAAGGAAGAAATATTTTGAATGTTGATCAATATATTGAAAAAAATCAGCTTGTTGGAATTTCTAATGTTCGAGTTGAAGAAGTCTCTTTAGATATGATTAAAGATATTTTTCCGAGTATTGATCATATTACAAATGTTTTTGGATCAAAATATGGTGGAAATCAAAGTGATGTGGCTCAGTTGGTTGAGGATTATGTTGGTCAAAGGGCTTTGCCTATGATTGAACAGCAAAAGGCTCAGTTACTTAATTCCTTGATCGAAAAGTATTTTCCTGAGGCAACGGATTTACAAAAGGTTAATTTAGCTGATTTTTATGCATCTGGTGGTTGTTGTTGGATGGCTGTGGCAAATGCCTTTGCAGTTTATATGGAAAATAAAAATGATGGAGGCATTTCTTTTAAAAAGAAAATAGGTTTTGATTTGTTTTATATGGACGGTGAACAAAAAGTTTATAATTTAGAAGCTATTGCCTTTGATATGTTTTTGAATTATTACTCTAAGGAGTATGATCATATAAATGATATTTTAGACAATGAGACTTCTTCTGGAATTGCTATTGTTGATTTTCAAGCCAAAATAATTGATTATTTTGAAGAAAGAAATATAATTGCTCAGTATCTTAACAATTCTGTTAATAGTAAAATGGAAACTTTGAGTACAATTTTAGATTTTTCTAATTATTTTTCGATTTTATGGAGTAGTCATTTTGATTTGAAACAGATCTTGATTGATTCTAATGTGACTCATAATAAAGATAAGGCTTTAAGTGGTTCGACTGTTGATGGCCAAATCTCTAAAGATGTTGGTGGACATGCTATGTTAATTACAGATATTAGTGAAAATTTGGAACTTATTGTTTCTTCTTGGAGTGAAAAATATGAATTTCTTTTCGATAGTCTTCAAGAATATAAAGATAAGTATTCTTATGCTAGGATTCTTTCGCTGATGTTTTATGAGACGGACTAGATGTTTTTGTAAATTTATGATATTCTTAGGTTATATGAAGGTGAGGTTTTTATGGGGTATCGTTTTTATCCGTTAAGTTTTGATATGCAGTTAGTTCAAGAGAAATTTGCTAATGAGTCTGACTTTTTAAAGTGTATGGCTTTGTATAAACAGGGTTTTGAACGTTTTTTGAGTCGCTTTATTCCTTTTGGACAGATTGATTCTTTTATTGAAAAGCAGGGGGTTTTTATCCCTAAAGTGGATGATTTAGGGAGTAATTTTTATCATAAGTTTTCTGCTTTAGGAAGTGATTATATTTATTTAAGAAATAATTTTCATGTTGAAAATTTGGATATTGACGACATTATGGATTTGTTTACTCGCGAGAGTATACCCGTATCTTTTTATGAGAGAACTTTTAAAAAGGTTGTTTTTGAAAAAGGGGATGTTAGTTTTTTTGGAATTCCTTGTGATGAAACAAAGGCTTTGTCACAAAGTTTGGTGTTTGAGTTTGCATTTAAGCAAACGGAGTGTCAAACGTTGGAACAATTAAATTCTATTCGAAAAATTCGTGATCAAGTTTTTCAGGTGTTAGAAGATGCTAATCAAAAGGAGTTGAAGATAGCTACTTCGTATCTTACTTATAATATGATTCCAAATATATTCAAAGGGGAAGAAAAAGAGAGGAATAGAGGGTGAAAGAATGCAAGAAAAGTATTTGCCAATTGGGACGGTTGTTTTATTAAAAGGGGGAAGTAAAAGAGTGATGATTACGGGATTTTGTTCAGTGGATAGCAATAAGAATGATGTTATTTATGATTATAATGGTTGTGTTTATCCAGAAGGATATTTAAGTAGTGATCAAACGTGTTTGTTTAATCATGATCAAATTGATAAAATTTATTATATGGGGTTTGTTGATGATGAAGAAAAGGAATTTAAAGCCAAATTAAATGAGCTCGTTCGTAGCTTGGATAATGCTTCTGATAAAAAAATCGAGGATTTAAAAGAAGATTAGGAAAGTTTACAAAGCGGGTATTTTATGATATGATGTGGTTAGTTGATAGGTGATATGTATGAATAAAATCACAAGAAGAATAAAAGTGGTTTTACAGTTAGGAATTTTAGTTTTTGTAGTTTTTTTAGCTAATCTTAGTACAAATAAAGAAATGGCTACTGTTTCTAGTGATGCAAGCAATCGTGTTATTAATTTAACGACGATGGCTATGAAGTTAGAGGAAGATATTAGAAATGATTTGTATAGTGCTAAAGATTCTTATACGGGTGATTTAACTGGCTATGGAGCAGATTGTGAGGCATGTACTGGAAAGTTATCTTGTATGCCAAATTATAATGTTTTAGATGGAACTTCTACTTATACGGATGATATTTATGGTAATGTACGAATAGTTGCTTCTGGTTCTAATTTGCCTTGTGGTTCAATTGTGCGCTTTAAATTGTCTAAATTGTCTAATGAACCTATTATTGCGATTGTGTTAGATCGTGGTGTTTTAGGAAATGATTTGGATTTATTAATGCCTAGTGAGCAAGATGCTTTGACCTATGTTGGTCGCAACACGATCAGTTATGATGTTTTAAGAGAGGGATGGACTCGTTAGAGTCTTTTTTTCTTTCTTTGTCTGTGTTATAGTACTTTTAAGGACGGTTATTTATGAGTGAAATTAGAGCAAAAAAAAGTTTAGGGCAAAATTTTTTGAAAGATGAACATATTTTGGAGAGGATTGCAAATAGTTTTGAGGTTAGCGAACGTGATTTGATTATTGAGGTTGGTCCAGGAAAAGGAGCTTTAACAAAATATTTGATTCGTAAAAATTGTTCGTTTTTATGTTATGAACTTGATGAGCGAATGAAAAGTTTTTTACTTTATTTTGAGAGTGAGAAGTGTCATATTATTTTTGATGATTTTTTAAAGAGAGATATAGAACAGGATATAAATGGGAATTATGAACATATTTATGTAATTGCAAATATTCCTTATTATATAACCACACCTATTATTGAGCATTTTTTGAACAGTTCTATTTTAATTGATGGAATGACTTTGTTGGTTCAGAAAGAAGTGGCTCAGAGGTTTGCGGCTTTACCTGGTGGACGTGATTATGGTTATTTCACTGTTTATTTGCAGCATTTTTTTGATATTCAAATTTTGTTTGATGTTTCTCCTAAGGCGTTTACACCTGAGCCTAAGGTGTGGAGTTCTGTGGTACGTTTTGTTCGTAAGGAATCTATTAACGAGGAAAATGTAGTTTTGTTTCAGAAGTTTTTGAAGCAAGCTTTTGCTCAGAAGAGAAAGAAGTTAAAGAATAATTTGAAAGGATATTCTTGGAATAGTGTGTTATCTATTTTAGAAAAAAATGGATTTGATGAGAATGTTCGAGCTGAAGAGTTGTCTTATGAGGTTTTTTGGGAGATTTTTAAAAAAGTTAGTTCTTAGGACTAGCTTTTTTTCATAGGATTTACTAGGTGACGGCAATGATTTTTCAGGTAGGAGATCTTGTAACGCGAATTAAATATAATCATGATGTGGTGTTTAAAATTTTATCTATTAAAAATGAGACTGCTTATTTAAAAGGGGTACATGTAAGGCTTTATGCGGACGCTCCTTTGGAAGATTTGCAGTTATATAAAAATGATGAGAGAAATTTAGAAGATGATGATATTGAACTCTTTTTAGGGAATCGTGGCGATTATTTTTATTTGCCTGGTAAGGTTTTGCATATTGATGCGGATAAAGAGTATTTGGATAGATGTTTAAAGTTTTATAAACGAAATAAAGTTATGGCTGTGGGCAAACAAATTAATGAAAAAGATATTTATAAGGAAATTCGCTCATTACTTATGGAGTATCAGCCTGATATTGTGATTATTACTGGGCATGATGCATATTATCAAAAAAAGGGAAGTAAAAACGATATTAAGAATTATAAAAATACAGAAAATTTTGTGAAAGCAGTTAGAGAAGCACGAAAATATGAGAAGAGTCATGAGAAGTTAGTTATTATTGCCGGGGCTTGTCAAAGCGATTATGAAGAGCTTATTCGAGCGGGGGCTAATTTTGCTAGTTCACCTAAGCGGGTTAATATTCACGCGCTTGATCCAGCGATTATTGCAACTGTTTTGGCTATGAGTGAACGAAATAAGGAAATTGATTTGGTAGGGCTTTTGGCTAAAACAAAATATGGTGCGGATGGAATGGGAGGTATTATTAGTAATGGGATGATGTATGTTGGATTTCCAAGATAAAAGAAAGGGTGTGACATTGTGAATTTAGATATAGTAAGGGAACGAATAGGAAAGTTTTTAAATAAAGATGTGGTAGTAGAAGTTTATGGAATGCGCAATAAAAATTTTCAATATTATGGGCGTGTTTCTGGGGTTTATCCATATGTTTTTACGGTTTTAGTCGATGGTGTTGAAAAAAGTTTTAATTATGCTGACGTGATCATTGGAGATGTTGTTGTCAAATTGTCGTAAAATGCTTGAATTTCGGGTTTTCATGCATTACAATAGAGATATAAGTTAGATATAACTTTAGAAGGAGAGAATAGTATGAAGATTACATCAGTAAGTGTTCGTAAAATTACGAAAGAAAATTCAAGATTGAGAGGAATTGCATCTGTTTTGTTAGACGATTCATTTGCTATTCATGACATTCGCATTATTGAAGGTGATAATGGTTTATTTATTGCTATGCCAAGTAGAAAAACAGCTACTGGAGAATATAAAGATGTTTGTCATCCAATTAATCCAGATGTTCGTAGCGAATTCACTAATGCTATTTTAGATGAATATAATAAAGAAGAAGAATAGGACAGTAGTTTTGTTCTTTTTTTTTGCTTTTTTCATATACTTTAATGGGTGAAAGACATGGAACAAGCAAATATTGAATTAGTTCAAAGTAATCATGAAGTTAAGATTGTTGATCGCAGAGAAATTTATATTAGTGGAGTAAAGAAGATTACAAGTTTTGATCATGAGGAATTTTTACTTGAAACAACTATGGGTATTTTACTTTTAAAGGGAAGTGGGCTTGAGATTTTAAGATTGGATACTCATGATGGAAACGTACGAATCAAAGGGAAAATTAATAGTTATCAATATTTAGAAAAGGGCGGCACGAAAGCTAAAGAGGAAAGCTTTATGGCCAAATTGTTTAAATAATGGATGAAGTTACGCAGTTGTTATCTTTTTTTATTTCTTTTCTTTTTGGTTTTTGTTTTCATTTTCTGACTCGGTTTCACTTTAAAGTGACAGAGACTTATCCTATGTTTTTAAAATATTTTACGACTTTGTTATTTGTTTTAAATATTGTTTTAATGTATCTTTTGGGTATGTATTATTTAAATAGTGGGGTTATTCATATTTATTTTGTTTTCTTTGTTTTTTTAGGATTTCTTTTTTATGGTTTTTTACAGAAATATGTCAACTTTAAGGATATTTTACCTAGGAAAATTGCAAAGTATATTTACAAGTGATATAATTTTCTGTGAAGGATGGGGTGACTAGTGAATAAGAAAAAATCATCTAAAGCCAAAAAAAGATTTTTAGTTTTGTCTGTCTTTTTTGTGGGTGTAGTTTCCTTATCTGTTGCTTCGATTTTTAAGGATTGGCTTGAAATTATGAGTAATAAGCAGCAGATTGCTAGTTTGACTAGTTACTATGATGAGTTACTTGAGGAAGAGGCTAGTTTGACTAGTGAAGTAACTAAACTTCATGATGAAGATTATATTGCGCGTTATGCAAGAGAAAAGTATATGTATTCTTTACCAGGGGAATTTATTATTAAGATTCCAACGGATGATTAGGATTTAAGAATAATGGTTTTCATTGTTCTTTTTTCATTTTTTTCTTTTCTTTTTTCGTCTTTTCTTTTAAACTATTAAGTAGGGATAGTTATGGATAAGTATTTTAAGATTAGACAATTTAATTTAAAACTTGATGATAAAGTGATGATTTCTTCTTTTGATCTAGATTTACAGCAAAGTACTTGTTTACTAGGAGAAAGTGGTTCAGGTAAATCATT
The DNA here is from genome assembly GCA_944355355.1 of uncultured Bacilli bacterium. GTDB lineage: Bacteria > Bacillota_I > Bacilli_A > RF39 > UBA660 > Ventrenecus. The sequence continues at coordinate 50,301 of CALVQE010000001.1, read as the reverse complement.
ATTATTAAAAAAGTTGGTTTCTGACTCTTCAGTTTATGATACAAATAGTGTAGTTCGTTTTTATTTCGGAGAAAGTAAGAAAGTGGATAACTGGAGGGATGCTTTTGGTTATTCTCAGTTGTCTTTAGAATATCAAAGATTTTTAGATTCATTTTTAGCAAATCCTTTTGCTATAGGTAATAAATTGGCAATTGTGCGTAAATTACTTGATCATCCTGATTATTTTTTTTGTGAACAACTGCATTTGAATGAAAGCGATTTTTGGCTTTTTCTTCAATTTTTGAAAGAGCAAAATATTTGTCTTTTTTATGTTACAAATCAAATTGAGGAAAGTGTTTTCTTTTCTTATTTAATTGTACTTAAGAATAATCAAGTTGCCATTGAGGGGAGAATGGATTTAGTTTTGAAAGAGGAAAAGTTAATGAAGTTGTTAGGTTTTTCTTTGCCTTTTTATGTAAATTTATCCAAGCAGTTAGGTTATTATGGTTTGGTTTCGAAGATTTATTTAAATAAAGAAGATTTAGAGGTGGCTTTATGGCAATCAAAATGAGTCAGTTTGTAAGTGATAATGGTTTTTCTGTTTTGGTTAATTTTCCTTCTAAAATTCGTGGGGTTGGAACAAATAGTCATTCCGGATATGTTTTAGAAAAGAAAATGAAAGAAAGGACTACTGTTTTAGAGTATTTAAAAAGAATGACTTTATGTAGTGAAGAACGAATTAGTAAGTGTTTGCAATTGGTTAAATTAAAGACAAGTTTACTTACAGTATCTTTAGAGTATTTAACGAGTAGTGAGATTAAAAAGGTCCAGCTTGCTCATGCACTTCTTGTTCAATCACGGGTTATTGTGCTAGAGTATTTTTTTGAAGATTTAATTTATGTTGAACGAGAATATTTTAAGCGGTTTTTTCGTAATTTGATGTATAAACAACATATATCTATTATTTTAATTGAAAATGATATGAATTTTGTTTGTGAAACAGTACAACGTTTTTATTTGTTTACAACTAAGGGAAAGTATAAGTTAATAACCGATTTTTATGATGATGAAATTTATAAATATGTTAAGATGCCTCATACGGTTGAAGTGATAAAGTATTTTGAAAAGTGTGGTCATCAGGTTGATCATGAAATTACTTTTGCGGAAACTTTAAAGGCTATTTATAGGAGTGTATCATGAAATATTTAGCAAGAATTTGTTATGATGGGAGTAAGTTTCAAGGCTTTCAAAGGCTTAATAATGGGTTAGGGGTCCAAAATGAGTTGGAACGAGTTTTAAGTCTTATTGAAGGAAAAGAAGTTGTGGTTAAAGGTGCTGGTCGAACTGATGCTGGGGTACATGCGCTTGATCAATGTATTCACTTTTCTCTTTCTGTTGATATTGATATGAAAAAATTAAAGTATGCAATGAATCGTTTGCTTAATCCTTTTATTGCAGTGAAAAATATTGTTTCTGTGTCAAGTGAATTTCATGCACGTCATGATGTTGTGTGTAAAAAGTATGTTTATAAGATTTATTTGGGAGAAAAAAATCCTTTTTACTCTTTATATAGTTTTGCATATTATCAAGATTTTGATTTGGATCTTGCAAATGCGTGTTGCAAGTTGTTTGTAGGAGTTCATGATTTTCGTAATTTTGTAGCCGGAGAGAGGGATGATTATCATTCAGAAATTTTTTCCTTTCAAATTTTAAAAAAAGATGACTTTTATTATTTTGAGATAGTTGGCAAAAGTTTTTATCGATATATGGTTCGGAAGTTGGTAGGTGCTGTTTTAGATGTGGCTTCTCATAAAGCTAATTTAGATGATGTTAGAGACGCTTTAAATTGCTTAAGTGCTAGAGGTTTTTCCACTGTTCCGGCTAATGGTTTATATCTTACTTCTGTATCCTACGACAAAGTATAAGTTTTTTCGCGATTTTGTTTGACATTAATGGTTTTATCGCATATAATTTTAATCGGTACATTTTGTTTATCTGGGTGGAGTTTGCCTTGGGAAAGCAGATTCAGGAAAGATTAGATGAAAGGATAGATAATATGAGTACATTTTTACAAAAGAAAGAAAATGTAGAACGTAAATGGTATGTTATTGATGCAACTGGAAAAAGCTTAGGTCGTGTTGCAACAAAAGCTGCTACTATTTTGAGAGGTAAACATAAACCTACTTATACACCAAGTGTTGATTGTGGAGATTATGTTATCATTGTTAATGCATCTAAAGTTAAATTAACTGGTAATAAGTTAGAAGATAAGATGTATTATAACCATTCTGGTTATCCAGGAGGACTTAGAGAACGTAATGCTAAGGAAATGATTCAAAATTATCCTGAGGAAATGATGGAAAGAGCTGTTAAAGGTATGCTTCCTCATGGTCCATTAGGCAGACAAATGGGTAAGAAGTTATTTGTTTATCGTGATGAAAATCACAAACATATGGCTCAAAAACCTGTAGAAATGAAAGTAGATTAGGAGGATAATTTATGGCAAAACAAAGTTGGAGTGCTACTGGTAGAAGAAAAAGAGCTGTTGCTCAAGTTACTCTTACAAGTGGAACAGGTAGTATTATTATTAATGGTGTAGATGTTAATGAATATATGCCAGATAAGATCTTAGTATTAGACTTAAAGCAACCTTTAACTTTAACAAATAATGAAAATCGTTTTGATATTCAAGTTACAGTTAAAGGTGGTGGATATGCTGGTCAAGCCGGTGCAATTCGTTTAGGTATTACTAGAGCTTTATTAAAGTTTGATGCTAATACTGATCAAACTGCTGATACAGCTTATCGTAAAATTTTAAAACCTGCTGGAATGATTACAAGAGATCCTCGAGTTAAAGAACGTAAGAAATATGGTCTTAAAAAGGCTCGTCGTGCTCCTCAATTTAGTAAACGTTAACCTAGTGTTTTCTTTTATACCCCATAAACTCAGTGTTTATGGGGTTTTCTTTTGCTTAAGAATATGTCTAAACTCCATTAAAATTGGTTCGTAACCTACAAGTAACCCACAAGTAACCCACAAAATTAGAACAATAAAAAAGAACTTATTTCAGATAATTTACAGCTTCTATAAGTTCTTTTATATCTTTATGGGTATAAACCTTATCAGTAATGTCTGTACTAGCGTGTCCCATTATTCTTTTTATACATAATTTATTTGCAGGTGTTCTATCCATACGAGTTGCAAAAGTATGTCTTGTATCATGGGGCTTGTGGTCTTTTGAAAATTCTAATTGTTCCATCATAATATCCCATTTTTCTCTTCTATAATTAGAGTATTTCATTTGTTTTCCTAAAGAATTGACTATTAAGTATTCGCATCCGTTTTTAACAGCTTTATCATAGTATCTTTGTATAAGTGGTATTATTCTTTTATGAAGTGGTATTACTCTATCTATTCCTGCTTCTGTTTTTAATCCACCGATCATATATTCTTTATCAATATGAACATTTTCAATTTTAATGTCTAATAATTCGCTTATTCTTAAGCCTGTGTAAATAAGTATCAATATAGTATCAATAAAATCCATTCTGTCGATATTTTCCCATAACTTGTCTATTTCTTCTTCCTCAAATGGTATTCGTACTAATTTGGTCGTTTTTTTGCCTATGTCGATGTATTCTGAATATTTTTTAACATCTATATCATGTTTAATTGCATAATCGTACATTTGATGCCACATAATTTTAAATGCTTTTTTTGCACTCCATTTATCACCCATGCTATCAACTATTGCTTGCAAATGAGTTAGTCTAACATCGACAAACGGTATATCTTTTATATCTTGACAATAATTCCAACACATATTGTATACTTGATGTGTTTTTTTAGAAATTTTAGGATATTTTTCATCTTGCCATTTTTGATGAAGTTCCTTGACGGTTATTTTTTTAGCATCAATGTTATAAGGATTTTCATTAAATAATGCTAATGCTTGTAAGGCTTGCTGTCTTGTTTCAAAATATCCAATAGTTTGCCTCTTTTGTACTCCGTTTTCATCCCATCCGATAGTTTTTCTGACTCTATAAGGGTTTCTTCTATTTCCTGATAATTTTTCGATTATTCCATATTTATTAGGTAGTTTTATAGGACATCACCACCTAAATGTAGATTGTATTTCATATATCAAAATCCTCCTATTTTCTTGTGTTTTTCTTTTGCTTTTGATATAATGAAATAGAAAAATCCATAACATTATATCTTATATTTTGTTTTTTAGTTTTGCGGACTAAAAGTGATTTTTCATTCACGACTTACTGTTCGAGCAGTAGGTCTTTTTTTATTCTTCCATATAACTTATGCTGGAAATTTTTACTCTAGCGATACCAATTACTTTGACTGGCAAGTTTATTATTTCTTCTTTAGTATATGACGTAGGAAGATATCCATCATCATTTTCAATATTTAGTGGTATTAATCTAATACCGTCTTCTTTTAATTTAAGAACCTTGAAAGTTGCATCGTCACCATTTACCATCACGCAGCAATCTTTATTATTGGCATATTGAAAATCATTTGTTTCTTCAAAAATAACGGTATCATTTGGCATATACTTCGGGCTCATGCTATTACCACTAATTTTTAAACCATAATATTTTTTACTTTGCCTTATCCATTCTTTTGGTATTTCTACATAATCTAAAATATCTTCTTGTGCTTCAATTGGTGTACCTGCTTTTATCACTCCTAAAACTGGCACTTTCACTCTCTCTACATTTAAGTCGATTAATTCGGCATTATCAAATCTTAAATCTGAGCCTATGAAGTCGGGAACGGGAACATCGAGTGCTTCCGCTACTTTTATTACATTTTCAACTGTCGTATCCATTCCTTTTTCCCATAGTGAGATTGTAGATTGATCAACGCCAATTTTTTTAGCTAATTCTTTTTGAGAGATCCCTTTTTGTTTTCTGATATATGGAAGATTATTATTGAAGTAACTCATTCAATCCCCTCTTTCATGATATATTATAACGTTTTTAACGAAATTTTACAACAAAAAAATGAAAATACTCATATTTTGTATTGACAATATGAGAATACTCATATATAATGAGGCTGTAATAGAGGAGGTGAAGATATTGAATTATTCAGCCTTAATTGGTAATGAATTACGAGCTATCAGAAATAGACATAATATGAGTTTAAAAGAATTGCAAGATAAAACTGGTATATATGCTCAAACTTTGTCTGAATATGAAAATAACAAAGTTAAAATTAAAGTTTGTATTTTAGAAAAAATATTAACTTTCGGCTATGGAATTGACTTGTTTTATTTTTTTAAGGCAATATATGAGAATACTCATATTTCAGAACCTAATAAAGTAGTTAAATGAATTTTAGTCCGCAAAACTAAAAAAACAAAAACAAATATAAGAAAGGATTTTTTATGAAAAAAATAACAATTAAAGAAGCATCAAAATTGATACATAAATCACCACAATTTATAAGAGTCGGATTGCAAACCGGCAGATTGCCATTCGGTACTGCTGTTAAGGTTAAAGAAAGATGGAATTACCTTATTTATCCTGACTTGTTTTATCAATATTTAGGTATTAAGGATGTTCAAGAGGTGAGCAGTAATGAAAACACGAATAATTAAAAGAAAAAGATTTAAATGGGAAATTTTAGTTATAGTATTTTTAATTATATATTTTGCTTACAGCTTTATCGGAGTTATGTTCGGCACTGAGTATACAAAATCAAACGGAAATACCTGTAAAGGCTTCCCATATGGATTGCAGGTATGCAGTGGTGATATAAATGCAGATTAGGAGGTGAAAAGAATGCAAATTGAAATGTATGTCATAGAAGAAAAAAATATTAATAAACCAATCGAAGCAATGACAGTAGAAGATAAAAGACGTAATGGTGTTGATACAATAGCACAATTTTATGTCTTACAATATCTAAAGAAAGAGCTAAATTTAGACGTATTTGACGTTTATTTGATTGACGCAACTACGATTATGGTTAGAGATAGATTTAATGTTGAAAGTTATTTTAGATATGATCAAGAAAGCAAAAAAATTATAAACTTTCAAAAAAAATAAAAATGGTTAGGGGGTTAGAAAGAAAGGAAGAGTTTTATGATTTTAACAGTTTTATCAATTTTTATTTCTATAGTTCTAGGATTACTTGGAATTTACATTATTGCCTTAATGATTAAATTCATGTTAGAAGAACTTAGAAAGAAGTAAAACTATGGAAAAAAAGAGATACTGGCTAAAACTAGATAAAGATTTTTTGAAAAGTTCGCAAATAAAAGTTATTAAAAATATGCCAAACGGTAAAGATTACATTATATTTTATTTATCATTACTTTTGGAAAGTGTAGAAACAGTAGGTCATTTAAGATTTAGTGATCTGGTTCCTTACAATGCAGAAATGCTAGCTTCTATTACAGATACAAACGTAGATATCGTAAGAAATGCTACTAATTTGTTTGAGAGCTTAGGGCTTCTTGAAATACTCGATGACGGAACAATTTATATGACTCAAGTTGCTGAAATGACTGGTAAAGAAAGTGAGTCAGCTGAAAGAGTTCGACAATATCGTTTACGTGAAAAACAACGCATTGCGTTACATTGTAACGGAAATGTAACAGAGTGTAACGTTGAAGTAACAGACTGTAACGGCGATGTAACAAAATGTAACGACAATAAAGAGAAAAAGAAAGAGAAAGATAAACAGAGAACAGAGAACAAAGAACAAAGAACAGAGAACAAAGAAAATAAACAAGAAGAAATATCTACTACTCCTACTAACGCACGCGAATTAAGTAATTTAGATTTATTTAGTTTTATAGAGCAAGTTTTTGGAAGAACTTTGTCAGGAAGTGAATATGAGATCATTTCACTATGGGAAGATAATGAACTGACAAGGTATGCAGTTAAACAAGCAGAGCTGGCTAGAGCTTTTAATGTGAAATACATTCAGAGAATTTTATCGAGCTACCAAAAAGACGGGATTACAACTGTTATCGAAGCAGAAGAAAGAGACCGAAGATATCAGTTGAAAAAAGAAAATGCGTCCTCGGGGAAAAGTAGTTATCAGTCAAAACAAGATAGACTTCGTGAGAAATTTATGAGAGAGGACGAAGCAAATGAAAAAAACTGAGGTATACGATTTAGTGCACTTAGTTGATGAAAACTACAAAGGTTTTGTGAGAGATGATGAGGTACTAACAAACTCGTGGTATAAGACATTACAGCACTATACTTTCGAAGAAATTGAGTATCGTTTAACGTCTTTAATGGCTTTAGAACAGTTTCAATATCAACCACCAACTTTGCCGTATTTGGTGAAAGATATTCCAACTATCGAAGAAAAAGAACAACGTAAAAGCTATCCGATTTCATGTAATATTTGCAAAAGAAGATTTCAGGACGTAAAAGAATACGAGCAACATTTTTCGAGATGTTCAAGCATTCGTTATCTCTTAAAGCAAGCAAAAAAATACCTTAACAGAGATTTAGAAAACGATAAAAATAAATTCTACTGGATGAGTGATGAAGAATTTAACAATTATTATCAAAAAATGATTTTAATTGTTCATGATCATACTTCAAATGAGTACGAAAAACAGTGTATTGAGCATATTTTAAATCCACCTAGTAAAGAAGAAGCAATGCAATTTTTAAATAAAAAAATTTAGTTAGAAAGGGGTCGATAAAGTGACGGAATTGGAAGAACAATATGAAAAACTTAAGAGTGCTTATACAGAAGCTAAAAGTAACTGTGAAAACTTACGATATACAATCAAAAAAGAGCGATTTTCTCATCGAAAAGAAGTGGAACATTATCAATCGCTCTTGAACGAAAAAGATAAGCTTATTCGCGAAAAAGACAAGTCAATAAGCTATCTCAAAAATGCTTATAATAAAGTAAAGGGGGACTAGATGACTATTCCAGAACTTGCTGATTACTATGCTTTGAAAAAAGAAATTATACAACTAGAAGAAATGATTTCTGACTTAGAAATAACTACCATAGGTTCACTGTCATACTCTAATATTTCTGTTTCTAAGTCGCATTCTAACTCCAGTCCTACTGAAAATGTTGCATTAAGACTTGTAAAGTTAAAAGAAAAATTAAACGAAAAAAAAGAAAGTTTGCTTATTGAGGCTGAAAAGGCAGAAGAGTTTTTAAATACTATTGATGATAGTGAAATTCGTTTGATTATTCGTAAAAGATTTATGGAGGGCAAGACATGGAGCAAAATAAGTGAAGAGCTTATCATGGATAGGACAACTCCATATTACAAATTAAAAAATTATTTGAAAAGGAACAGAAAAAATGAAACTAAAAATTCTTGAATGGAAAGAATGTTTTAAATGGTCAAAGCAAGAGTTATTAAAGCGAAATAATACGTTAGAACTAGAAGTGCAACGATTGCAAAACATTATCAAAGATGATTTATACAAAACTTTCATGGATAAACTTGAAGAACCTCAAGAACTTCAAAGATTAAAAAGAGAAAATACAAACCTAAGAAGAAAAAATAAGGTTTTGAGGCAACTGTTGAAAGATGATCATAAAAATGGAGGATAGCATGAGAAAGAAAAAGTTTAAAGTTATGATTTTAGATCATGTTGATGGACATCGTGTCTATAAACTTATAGAAAAAGACTGTATACCGCTCGTCTGTTACAGTTATGACTTTCTTGCTCATAAGGACGTGGATACTTGGCACATTTATGATAAAAAAAGTGGAACTAAGGTGTTATGTACTCGAAAATCATCTTTAGAAGATGTGATTAGGGAGCTAAGAACTATTTTTGATAGATATTATGAAGCAATTCAAACGCAAGAATATAATTTGCTCTGTGGATTGTATCGTGATCTTTTAAAAGAATAAAAAATGCCGCCAAACTTAATGCTGTACTATATGTTTATTTCTATATATTTTATCCTCGGAAAACTTTATGGGAGGTGGCGGCACCCAACAATATTGAAATGGGAGGGGTTATGAAAGAAAAAATCTTAAACTTTATCTTGATAGTAGTTGGTATAGCTTGTTTGTTTATGCTTGTGCTGTTTCTAGTATCATTGTCAAAAATGCTAAATGATTATAGATGTTCACAGTTAACAATCAATGAATATTATCAAGATGAAGAATGTTATAGGAGGAAATGATAAGACCTATGAATAATGTTAAAAAAATATTAGATGAAGAATATAAGAGTTATATTTTGCTAAACGATGAAGAAGTATTAATGAGTGATGATTTATCTTATCAACAAATATTGGCTTATCATACATCGTTAAGTGCCGTAATATTATTGATAGGCATAGATTATTCTTATTTAAATCAGTCAATTGAAATGGCAAAGGAATGTGTTGCAGAAGATATTAATGGGGGAAATCATGAAACACATTAACATAACTAATGCTGATATTGTAAGAAGTATGAGCGATGAAGTAAAACATAATTTGGCTACTCAATGTCTTTTAAATAATGTGGAGCCAGAAGATTTCATTGAACCAATAAAAAATATATTTAATTCTACAATAAATTTTGCAATAGATATTTGTAATAATTTTTTTGAAACACCAGCGGGCAAAGAATACTTGAATATGCGAAAAAAAATAGAAATGCTAGGTGATGAAAAATGAAATTTACTTTTGGTGATATAGTAGTAGTCGATAAAATAGAAATTGGTGTTGTAGTCAAATGCTGGGAGCATTATAAAAAGGACTCTAAAGAATTTAATTATGATGTTTATGTAAGAGATTATAACGGCATTAAAAATTACAAAGAAGAAGAAATAGAGCGTTATATGGTTCGTCATAAATATTTATCAGAAGAGGAAAGGATATACCAATTTAATGCTATACATGGCTTGTAAAAAAGGTGCCAAAAATCATAAAAAGTATAGTGATTAAAAAATCGATGATAAAGCCTTTTAAATAAAGGCTTAAATAAAAAAATATAGGTGCAATATAATATTATACATATCTTGCACAGATTATAGGGGGAGTAATAGGGTTCGATGAAAGGTAAAATTGTGGTTCAGGAATTGTGGAACAGAATTAACAATGCTAAAGACTGGGTTCTTGATAAAATTCAAGGTTTCTTTGGTATTCACAGTCCCTCTACTTTATTTAACAAAGAGTTGCAAAAAGAAATTAAAGAATTAAAAGATGTTGTGAAGCAGATTAATTTATCAGAAGAAAAAGAAGATCAAAATAATTCAAAGGAACAAAATTCTTGATAAGCATAATTCTTTTGAAAGGAAGGTAACAAAATGATTACAAAGAAAGATTTAGAATTAAAACTAAATTCATTTATCGAAATGCAAGAATTAGATGAACTAGCTGAAAGAACTTTAAAGAGTTATAAGAACGCAATAAAAAAATTTATAGATTTTGTTCCGGAGCAATTTGAACTTGATAAAAAAATAGTGATTAGTTGGAAAAGTGAACTTGAAAAAGGAGAATACGCATTAAAATCAAGAAATCAGTTCATTGTAGTTGTTAATAAATTTTTAGCTTATATGGGTCATGAAGATTGCACTGTAAAACAATTCAAAGAACAGGAAAGAGCTAGTCTTGAAGATTATATTTCACAGCAAGAACATAAAAGGATGCTTAGATGGGCAAAAAATCTCAATATGCTAGAAGCTTATTATATTATGGAGGTTTTTGCTAATTCAGGGATTAGAATTAGTGAATTGCAGTATTTTACTGTAGAAAATCTAAGTAGCAACTACATCAAAGGTGCATATAACAAAGGAAAAGAAAGAGTTCTAATTATGACAAATGAGTTACGACGAGATTTAAAGCATTATTGTAAAGAAAATAAAATCACTTGTGGGTATATTTTTAGAAGTCCAGATAGCAGATATAAAAACGATCCAAATAGGATGGTGAATCTATCCACAATTTGGAGATGGCTAAAAAAAATAGCAAAAAGTGCTAAAATCAATCCTAATAAAATTCATGCTCACGCTTGGAGGCATTTATTTGCCAAGCAATGTAAGGCAAAAGGAATTGATTTGGATGAATTAGCAGATATTTTTGGACACAATGATTTAAATACTACTGCTTTGTACACTAAAACATCTTTAAAAGAGAAAAAAGAAAAATTAGAAAGGTTATGGAAAAAATGAATAATAGGGAAGAAGCAAGGGAATATTTTAAAAATTTAAATCTTAGTTATGAGGATATTACGATCAATGATATTTATAAATTAATTCAAATTCTAAATTTTGAAATTGTAAGTGTTGAGAATATTTCAATTATGATTAAAGAACCTAGAATTAAAAAAAATAAAAATATATTTTTTAAAAACAATAAATTAGTTTTTGCAGAAATAAGAGTAAAAGGTCTTTATTTTGACGATCGAGAAGCTATTACTTTTAATAAAGATGGTTTTATAGGAATTGCAGGATGGGCTGATAATCATAATCTAATACCTTTTGTAAATGGTTTTAAAAAATGGTGCGATTATTTATCTAATAGAGAAAAATAGGCTGTAGTTATATGGAACAACTTGATATATTTAACAATTCAGTAGATACAAAAGAAATTTATGAGGAAGATAAGAAAATAAATAAAGATCATGTTGCTACACCTCGTTATGTTGTTGAGGATATATATAGTCTCATAGATATTAAGAGCTTTAAAAGTATTTGGTTTCCATTTAACAACTATGACTCTGAGTTTAAGCTTAAAGCTGATGAATTGAATTTAAAATATAAAGCCACGCACATTTTTGATGATTGTGGCAATGACTTTTTTTCTACTGAACCACCTGTTGATTGTGATTTGTTAATAAGTAATCCACCGTTTTCTCAGCAGAATGAGATAATAAAGCACACTTTTGAATTGATAGAACAAAACAAGATTAAATCATTTTGCTTACTGCTTCCGTTATCGACATTAGAAACACCGGCAAGAGCTGAAATGTGGGAAAAATACGTTGATAAAATATCTATTTTGATTTTTAAAAAAAGAATAAAATTCCTTGGTCAAAAACAAGTTTTTAATAAGGCTTGTTGTTGGATTTGTTACAACATAAAAACTTTGAGCAAAAGATTGTATTGGATTTAGGAGAGTGATGGTAATGAATACAAATATGTTAAAACCTGCTAAGTTACTAATGGTAGATGAAAATGGAATGCAAACCGAATTAAATGGAACTATAGAATTTGAGGAATTAGATATGTGGTCAGTTGAGGATGATCCTTGTAAATATACGCCAATGACACAACTTTCAATGAACGTAAAAATTAATAACGCAATAATGCTTAAAAGAAAGAAATTTATTAAATTACTAATGGCCAAAGGCATTCAAAGAAACGGTGCGGTCGAATTAACTAAGTATTTATTAAAGAAAAATGGTAGATATACTATGCTTGATTTAATGATGTGGTAATAAATGAGGTGGAATAAATGAAATTTGATTATTCTAAGACAATAAACGAACAGTTAGACATTTTCAATTATTATAAAAATAGATATGCTAATTACGAACTATCTATACTCAAACTACAGCAAGAAAATCAAGAATTAAACAAAAAAATAGATATACTAATAAACAATGTAGCTGAATACGAAGATGAATATAACAAATACAAAAAAATAATAGATAAAGCAATATACTTTGTAGAAGACCATATATTTCAATTTGACGGTGATGAAGATTTTGAATTTTTATTGAAAATATTGAAAGGAAAAAGATAAATGATTAAAGTAAAGTGTAAAACTTTAATAGCTATTAGAGATTATCATGGGTTTGTGACTGGAAAAAAGTTGGAAGAAGTTGATGGATATTTTATATTTATAAATGATCATCGTTTTTTCTCTTATCAAAATAATAACAAGAAATGGTATGTAGTAGATCCAGAAATAGGAATTTCTTTTGCAAATGCAATAACCTTAACAGATGCAAAAAGAAAAATGAAAGCTTACATAGAAAAATACGAAGATTTTATTAAAACCAAAGAATATGCCAAAATGTTGTTTGATTATAGACAATTAAATAATGAAGATATCTTGCCAGGACAAATGTCAATATATGATTATGAATAGAAAGAGAGTGTAAAAATGAATTTATGGATAAGAAGTCAAAACAAAAAAGAATTGATACCCAATCCAAAATTGGGGATAGATCAATGTGAAAATCGATATTATATTGTTGATAGATATAATTTTGAGAATGCATTTATTTTAGGGGAATACAAAAGTAAAGAAAGAGCATTAGAAGTATTAGATGAAATAGAAAATTATTTAATAAATAGTTCTTTTGCAAAGAGAACAAACATATTAGGAGAAGTAAAAGATTTTATACCAAACCCTTTATTTGTTTATGAAATGCCAAAGGAGTGATTAGAGTGATTGATATAGTAAAAATAAAGCAAGCAGTAAAAGACGAGATTATAGAGTTTTATATAGTTGACGGATATATCTTTTGCGAAAATAAAGTTACAGAAGAAGTTGTTGAAGTGGGGATGATTAAAAATGTTATTAAAAGAAATTAAGAAACCTTTAATAAAATGCGTGGTGTGTGGTCTAAAATTTCAAATAAACAAAGATGAATGTTATACAGTTAAACAAAATGATGGTTCATTACTTCAACAACCATCGTGCTACTACGATGCAATAGACTGTACTTACTGTGGATGCCAAAATATATTATGGAAAAGATTAAAAGAAGTAGAAAATTTTAAAAAAAGTAATAAAAATGATTAAAAAACAGAAAAAATGTTAAAAAATAACCGTTTTTTGATTATTTTTCACATTTTTCACATTTGTTTTGATTTATACTGTATACAAGAAAGAACGACTTAATTATGAAGTCGTTTTTTTTGGGAGGTAGATATTCATGTATAAGACTTGTAGTAAATGTGGTAGAATACATGACTTTAATCATAGATGTTATATTAATCGTCAACAAAATAGAGGCAAAACTAACGCTGATAAGTTGCGTAAGACCAATAGATGGCATCAAAAAAGCAAAGAAATTAGGGAAAGAGACAATGGTCTTTGCAAAGTTTGTTTAGCTAATCTTTATAATACATCAAAAAGAATTAACGCAGATAATATTGAAGTGCATCATATTGTTTCTCTTGAGGAAAATTTAGAGCTTGCTTTTGACGATGACAACCTTATTTCTCTTTGCTGTTACCATCATAAGCTTGCTGATAAAGGTGTTATACCAAGAACGATTTTATATAAATTACTTGAAAAAGACTGTGATTACTATAAAGTTGACTCATTGGTAGGTGGAAGATAATACCCCCCTACCTTTTATTATGATTTTTCTTATTAATTTCAAAACCTACCGCCCTCTTTTGAAAATAAAAAATGCCCAAAATGAAAAATTCCAATGTGGATAACTAAGGAAAGGAGCTAAAATTATGGCAAGACCAGCAAAATCAATTGAAACAAATTCACAAAAAATGAGTAAAGAAGAAAGAAATGCAAGAAAAGAAACAGAAAAAACTTTGCGTGGAAAAAATGACAAGATAAAACCTTTTAAATATTTAAACAAGAGGCAAAAGGCAATCTTCAAAGATATACTTTCTAATCTTAATTTCGATATGCTGAGCAACTTAGACGTTTACTTGTTAAATCAAACAGCTATTACAATTGAGAGGTTAGAAAGCCTAGAAAAAGAAATCAATCTAGCAAGTCATGTAGAAGATGAAAGTGGCAAACCAGTTGATAAATTGGATCTAAGTACGATTATCGCTTTGAAGTCTGTAAGAGATATGTATTCTAAGGACTTTTTTCGCTGTTGTAACGAATTGTCTTTATCACCGCAAGCACGTGCTAAATTATCACTTAATGTTTCTAAACCAGAAAAGAAAAGTTTGATGGAAATACTTGCAGAAGATGATCCTAATGAATAGTATTCAGTTACATCCCAGTTATATCTACGCTGAGAAAATCATTAATGACGCTATTAAACCGCCAAAGTTGTATTATGAGCGAAATGGAGAAAAGAAACTAATATCGCCTCGGTATGTTAAAAAGCAATGTAAGATTTTCATTGATATAGCTGATAATAAAGATCCAAAATACATGATCAACGAAAGCCGTGTTTCTAAAATTGATAAGATATGTAAAATTTTTGTAATGGCAAAAGGAATTAGAGCAGGTCAAAAAATTTATAATTCCTTATCTGGCTATCAATGGCTGTTAATTATAGCAAGCCTTTGCGTAGTTCATAGAGAAGATAAAAATCTAAGACGTTACGAAACTGTTATTTTGGAAATACCACGGAAAAATGGTAAAACGTTTATTGTAGCTTTTTTAATTTTACTATTGTTTTATTTGGAGCCTAAATTCTCGAGGTTCTTTTCGGTAGCACCTGACGGAACTTTAGCGAAAGAAATAAAACAAGCTTTGGAGCCTTTGATTAAAGCAAACATAGATGTGTTTGAAGAAAATGAATTTAAAATTTTAAGAGACAGCATTACTCATCGTCCAACAGAAACCGTGTATACACCACTTAATACATCCAGTAACCGTATGGATGGACGTGAACCAAATATTTTTGTTGCAGATGAAGTTGGAGCATTAGTTAATTCCTATCCAATAGAGGCTATGAGGTCAGGACAGTTGCTGGTTATTAATAAACTTGGTTTTTTAATTTCCACGAAATATCCTAGTTTTGATAATCCTATGGAAGATGAAGTTAATTATGCAAAGAAAGTTTTGGATAATGTTATCGAAGATAAGCACGTCTTTGCTTTAATCTTTGAGCCTAATGATACCAAGAATTGGACAAGCGATGATGATATTCTTTTGCAGGCTAACCCTCTTGCTTGTGAGATTTCAAAAGTATACGAAGATTTAATCGATAAAAGAAAAAAAGCGATTGAAATCGAAAACAAACGTGAGAACTTTCTTACGAAACATTGTAATATTATTTATCAAGGTGCAGGTACCGAAAGCTTTATAGATGTATCCGAATTACAAAAATGTAAAGTTGATAAAATTGACTGGTCTGGACGAGAAGTATTTATTGGAGTCGACCTAGCTATGACAAACGACAATTGTGGAGTTGGCATGGTTGCAGATGACAACGGAACAATCCTTATGGAAGCGATAGGCTTTATCCCTGAGGGGAGAATAGAAGAGAAAAATCAATTAGAAAAAATTAATTACTATGAATTTATTCGAGCAATGAAGTGTATTGCGTGTGGTGATAAAACTGTCGATTATAAAGTTATTGAAGATTTTGTTTTTAACATTGAAGAAAAATACGATGTTATTGTTATGGGAATTGGCTATGATCGATACAATGCTTTATCGTCAGCACAAAAATGGGATACGAAATATCCTACAGTTCAGATAAGGCAACACTCAGATACATTGCATCCTGTTGTCAAACTCTTATATGAAAAGATTATGAATAAAGAAGTAAAATACGAAGAAAATAAATTGCTTGAGATTAATTTTCAAAATGCAAAATGCGTATATGATACAAATATGAACAGATATATTCATAAGAAAAAATCGAATGGAAAGGTGGACTTGTTATTTGCTTTATTAAATGCAATCTATCTATTGCAACAAGAGATATATTTAGAAAATGGAAATTTCTTTGTACAAGTGGGATAGAAAACTTTCACACTTTTCACACTCGTTCTGTGATATAGTGTAACATATAGAAACTAGGCAAGCAGAAATGTTTGCTTTTTTCATGTTTAGGAGGTGGTAATGATGAAGCTTTTTAATTTCTTTAAACGAGATAACGAGAATGAAGTAGAAACTGCTACGGATGAAACAGTAGAAGCCCAAACCTCTGGAGATTTACTTTTACAAGCACTATTAAAAAAAGAAGTGATTGATAAAAACAAAGCTATGTCAATACCAGCTGTTTCTGGTTCTGTCGATCGGATTTCTAATATGGTTGCCATGCTTCCAATTCGCTTATATAAAAAAGAAATGAAAGAGAATAAAACAGAAATAACCGAAGTACTTAACGATAAACGTGTTAAAATTTTAAATCAAGATACTGGTGATACTTTAGATGCTTTTCAACTTAAGAAAGCTATTGCTAGAGATTACTTGATTAGTAAAGGAGCTTATCTTTATATTGAAAAGTTTAAAAATGAATTTGTATCTCTTCGATATGTTGAACCTGAGAACGTCGGAATTTTTAAAAACACCGATCCAATTTTTAGAGATATTCAATACGAAATAAATGGGAAGTCTTACGAAACATATAATTTCTTGACTATATTAAGAAATACTACCGACGGAGCGACTGGAAAAAGTATTGTAACTGAAATATCTAGATGTTTAGAAACCTCTTTCGAAACAATTATGTATGAGTTAGGAATTGTGAAAAAGGGTGGAGGAAAAAAAGGTTTTTTACAGGCAACAAACAAATTGTCAAAAGACGAGTTGAAAGCATTGAAAGAGGCGTGGAACAACTATTATGGAAGCAACGAAGAAAATATTATTATTCTAAACAAAGGATTGGAATTTAAAGAGGGAGCAGACTCATCGGTTGAGTTACAGATAAATGAAAGAAAGAAAACTTTGAAAGAAGATATTCAAGATGTTTTTCATATATCTACAAATTACGACGAAACCGTGAAAGATGCTGTAATGCCAATCATTAGTGCGATTGAAAGTGCATTAAATAGAAACTTTTTGTTAGAGTCTGAAAAGGATACATATTATTTTTCTTTTGATACAAAAAAGATTACGCGTGGATCTTTAAGAGAACGATATGAAGCTTATAAAATAGCAGATGAGACAGGGTGGCTTACGAAAAATGAAATTCGTAGTGAAGAAGATAGAGACTCAATCGAGGGTCTTGATGTTATTAGTATGAATTTAGCAAACGTGCTCTATGACACGAAAACTAAAAAATATTACACACCAAATACAGGTTCTCTTACTGATTTAAAGGATGGAGGTGAACAAAATGCCAATGAAAATAGAAATAAGGGAAGATAAAGTCATTCTTGATGGTTATGTGAATGCTGTAGAAAGATTTTCGAAAGTTCTAAAAAATAAATCTTATAGTTTTATTGAACGTATCATGCCTAAGGTTTTTCAAAGAGCCATCGAGAAGAATGATAGTATCAAAGTTCTATTAAATCATGATTATGATCAAGAACTGGCAAATACCAAAGACGGGACAGCAAAGCTTTATGAAGATAATATCGGACTTCGTGCAATTGTGGAAGTATCGGATTCAACTGTTATTGAAAAGGCAAAACAAAATAAGTTGCGTGGCTGGTCGTTTGGTTTTATTTGCAATAAAGCCGATGATGAAGTAAATGAAAATGGTTTGCATGAGAGAACAGTTCGTGACATTGATTTGATAGAAGTTTCTATTCTTGATGATCGAAAAATTCCAGCATATATTGGCACATCTATTGAAATGCGAGATGGAATGGCTAGGGTAGTCGAGTTTAGAGATGAAGAAGTAGAACAAGAGGAAGAACCACAAGATAATCAAGAAACAAGTCAGAATTTAACGATGATGCAACTAAAAGAATTATTGAATGTTGCTTATCGTAAAAATTTTGAAAATGGTTATATTGAGGATTTTGATAATTCTTTTGTCTACGGTATGATCGATGATAGTGGGGGTTTATATAAAACTCCATATAAAGTCGATAATGGCAATGTGACTTTTGATACATCACAACAAAAAAAAGTGATTAGGGGAAGTTATATTGAGGCACGAGAAGAGCCCGAACAACAACCTAAAAAGGAAGTTGATAAAATAGATTACTCGGAATACGAGGAAAGATTGGAAAAATTAAAGGAGGAAACAAAATGAATGATCTAAAAAAATTAGCTGAACAAAAAGCTGACAAACAAAAAGAAATGGCTGATTTAGTTGAAACAGTCAAAAAAGAAGAAAGAGCAATGACGGAAGAAGAAAACAAATTGTTCGATGAATTGGAAAAGGAAATTACTGCAATTAATGATACAATGGAAAAAATCAATAAAAGTCGTAATTTAGTTGAAGATAAAGAACCTGAAAATGCTCCAGCAAGTAAGGAAGAAGATCCTGAAAATCAAAGAGCTTTAGAAGAAAGAGATTTAGAAGCTTTTGGTCGTTATATTCGTAACGAAGTCTTAGAAGAACGTGCAGGTGAAACTCAATTTACTAAGGGAGCTAATGGTGTAATTATTCCAACAACTATCGCTAATAAAATCATTATGACTGCTGTAAATGTATCTCCAATTTTGGAAAAATGTACTACCTACAACACAAAAGGAAAACTAAGTATTCCTGTATATGGTGCAGATAGTTCAGGCAATGATATTACAGTTGATTATGCAGAAGATTTTACGGCATTAACTGAAAAAGCAGGAAAATTTACATCAGTAGATTTAGAGAGTTATCTAATTGGTGCATTAGCTAAAATTGGTAATTCTTTAGTTAATAATACCGATATTGATTTAGCTAATATTGTTATTAACATTATTGCCGAATATGTAAGAATTTTCTTAGAGGGTCAAATCTTAAAGGGATCTGATAGTAAAATTCAAGGATGTAAGGGTATTACTAAAAAAGTCGAAGTTGCTACCCCAGCAATTACATATGACGATTTAGTTAAATTAAAAAATAGCGTTATTCAAGCTTATAGAAAAGGCTCTATCTTCGTAATGAACCAAGATACTGAAACTGCTATTGAATTAATTAAAGATGGTAATGATAATCCTATTTTTACACCTGATCCAACGGGAGAATTTAATGGTAAAATCTTAGGTTATCCAGTATATGTATCTGATAATATGGATGGTATTGAAGCTGGCAAACGTCCTATCATTTTTGGTAATTTCTCAGGAGTTGCTTTGAAAAAATCTAAAGATTTAGAAATTCAGGTTTTAAGAGAGTTATATGCAACTCAACACGCTACAGGCATTGTCGCTTGGCTAGAATGTGATGCTAAAATTGAACATCTTCAAAAATTGGCTGCACTCGATGTTAATGCGGGTGAGTAATTATGTATAAGGTTTTAAAAAGCTTTGCTACAAGTAAAGTTGTAGGTACAAAAGGAAAATTCATTGATGTGCAAGACAAGAAATTGGCTAAATCATTAAAAAATGCTGGATATATCGATGAAATTTCTAAGGATGATAAAATATCAGCTAAGCAAGAAGAAGAAATCGTTGCTTTAAAAACAACGATTTCTGAACTTCAAAAACAAAATGAAGAGTTGCAAAAAGAAAATGAAGAATTAAAAGCTGTTGTAGAACAGATTAATTTATCAGAAGAAAATGAAGATCAAATTGATCCTGAGGGAAAAAATCCTCAAGAAATTGATAATTCTTCTGACGATAAAACTACTGATAATCCTGATACAGAAAAGTAATTCATTCTGTTATTGTTCGGGCAACAATCCTTTGAAAGGGGGAAACAAAATGATTACAAAAGTAAGTGAAATTAAGGTTAATGATATTTCCAGTTATCTTAGATTAGCAGGAGAATTATCAAAAGAAGAACAAGCATTTCTTGAAACTATTTTAAAAGTTGCGATTGAGTATATAAAAAATTATACTGGGGTTGATGATGAAGAGCTCGATAAGCATAGCGACTTTGTGATCGTGGTTTTCATATTATGTCAGGATATGTATGACAATAGATGTTTGTACGTTGATAAAACTAACATAAATTTCGTTGTTTCAACTATTTTAGAACGGTATTCCAGAAATTTATTATGAATGCAGGAAAATATAATAAAAAAATTGATATTTTAAAAATTACACCAGTACTTGATAGTGCTGGTTTTAAAATTAGTGAAAAAGAAACAACTATTTTAAGTGCTTATGCAAACGTAAAAACTACAAAAGGTTATACATTAATCCAAAATGATAGTGATTTTGAAAAAGCATATACGAATTTTACAATTCGATATCCAAATATTGCTATTACAAGGGATATGATTATCTTGTTTAATTCAAAACGATATACAATTGAATATCTTAACAATGTCGACAATAGTAACATTGAATTAGAAATTCAAGCGAAAGAGATTACAAAATAATGGCTGATTTTGTTATAGAGCTTCCAAACGAATTAATAAAAGAATTTGAGACTTTAAGTTCAAATAGTGAAAAGATGATAGAAAATATGACTCAAGCAGGAGCTAGAGTTGTGTATGATCATGTAATTAAAAACATGAGAAAATCTTTTAAAACCACTAAAAGTTTGGAAGAACATTTAAAGATCACAAATCCTTATAAAACTCCATCCGATGATGGGACAAATACCAAAGTAGCTATTTATGGGTATATCGATGGAGACAAAAAAAGACCTGCTCCACTCATTGCACTTGCAAGAGAGTATGGAACAAGTCGAGGGGAAGCAAAGGTGCCGTTTTTTAAAAAATCTTTTGTAAAAAGTGACATTGAAAAAGCAATGCTTGAAGAGCAAAACAAATATTTACCTAAGGGGTGATTGCATGAATGAAGAAATCGAAAATATTTTTCATGGAAAATTGATTGTTGATCAAAAAGAGATACCAATTGCTTTTATGAACTATTCAGGACCAAGTGAAGAATATATTGTCTTTTATGATAATGGTACAACGCCATTTTTTATAAGTGATGATGTGCTTGAAAGTGTAAAAATTTCTTTAGAATTTCATGTTTATACAAAAAGCAATTATTTAAAAATAGTTCAAGAATTAAAAAAAATGTTAACAAGTTATGATTATAACTGGATCGGTGATGATGGTGATATGTACGAAACGGATACAAAATATCATCATTATGTCATGAATTTTGAAAAAATAGAGGAGGTTATCCATGGCTAGAATTGGTTTAAAAAATTTCAGGTATTCTGAATTAGATGAAAATGAAGAAGTGTCTACCCCAAAAACTTTGGGCAAAGCAATTGATTGCAAAGTTTCGCTAGAGCTTAATAGTGCCGAACTATACGCAGACGATGCACTCGCTGAAAGCGACTATACATTCAATAAAGGTACAGTAACTATCACGGTAGATGATGATGACGATACTGTTTTGGCACCTTTACTTGGTCATGAAGTAGATGAAGAAACTCAAGAAATCATTAGAAAAGATACAGACATCGCACCTTATGTGGCATTTGGAAGAATTTTAACAAAAATAGTCGGAGGAGTTTATAAATACAAAGTTGAATTTTTGTCTAAAGTAAAATTCAAAGATACAATGCCAGACGAAACGACAAAAGGTGAGTCAATTGAATTTTCAACAGTTTCTATTGAAGGAAGTGTTATGAAAAAGAAAAATGGTGAATGGTCTAAAACGAAAACATTCACTTCTTATGATGATGCGAGTGAATACTTAGATAGTTTACTGACTAAAACCGTATAATAGGAGGAAATTATGGACGAACAGACTAAAAAATATATAGTTGTAAAACGTTTTAACGATAAAATAACTAAAGTTTTTCATAAGCTTGGCGAAGTTATTGAAGTTAGCGAACAACGATATCAAGAAATTAAAGATTATGTAGATCCTTACGAAGAAACAGTGAAAAAATCTGAGAGAAGAAAGGACAAAGAGCTAGAAAATAACTAGTTTCTTGTCCTTTTTTTTATTGTGAAAAGAGGTGAAAAAATGAAAGAGAAAGAAACAGTTTTTCATTATGACGGAAAAGATTATAAAGCCATATTTAATCTAAATGTCATGCAAGAAATTCAAGAAAAGTACGGAAGTATCGATGAATGGGGAAAGTTGACTAGTGAAGCATCTGAGCCAGACGTAAAAGCATTGATTTTTGGTATTAAATCTATGATGAATGAAGCAATTGATATTGAAAATGAAAAGTTGGAAGAAAAGAAATCTTTTTTAACGGATAAGCAGGTTGGAAGAATAATAACTCAACTTGGATTAGAAGAAGCAACAGCTAAGTTACATCAAACTGTTGTCAACTCTACGGAAGTTGAAACGTTAAAAAACGAGTGATCCACGAGGAAGAAAATGTAAAAATTGATTTCTCGTGGTTTTTGTTTATTGGTCATTGCAAATTAGGATTTACAGAAAAGGAAGTATTCCGAATGACTTTAAAAAAATTCAATCAATTATATAACCATTACAAAATTTATCACGATTTAGATATGAAACAAATTACATTCGAACAATTAGAAGAAGCTCAAGCAAAAGATGATGAATGGTTGTAAGGAAAGGAGGGAGACTTATGGCAGGTTCTTTTGGAGGTAGTGTAAAATTAACTGGTGAAAGTGCATATACTAGTGCTTTAAAAAATATTACTAGTAATTTAAAGTCGGTATCAAGTGAATTAAAACTTGCGTCAGCAGAGTTTACAAACAATGGCACAAAAATTGGCGATTTAAGAACTCAAAACGACGCTTTAAATAAAAAGCTACAAGAAGAACAAAAAATTGTGAGTTTATGTACTGATGCAATCAAAGACTTTACGGATCAACAAACTAAAAATAAAACAGAAATTGATAAATTAAAAAGTTCTTTAGAAAGTGAAAAAAGCACATTAGATAAAATGAAGAGTAGTACTACTTCATCGAGTACTGAAATTTCTAAACAACAACAGGTAGTAGCAAACTTAGAAAAAGAACTTTCTAAAGCAGAGTCAGCTTATGACGCAAATAGTCGAAAAATAAATGATTATACAACTAAAATGAACAATGCTAAAACAGAATGTAGTAACTTATCTACGCAGATTAATTCTAACAATGCTATTTTATCAAAGACAAAGAATACTTTCGAGGACAATTCAAAATCAATTAAAGAATTTGCAACAGAAGCTGATAATGCTGGCAAAAGTACGTTATCTCTAGGCGATTTAATTAAAGGTAATTTGATTAGCGAGGGAATTATTGCAGGAATTAAAGGTTTAGCTTCAGCAATGAAGACTGTTGGAACAGCTTTACTCGATGTTGGTAAGACAGCAGTATCTAGTTATGCTGAATATGAACAATTAATTGGCGGTGTTGAAACCTTATTCGAAGAAAGTGCTGGAGTTGTAGAAAATTATGCTAATAATGCTTATAAAACAGCAGGAATGTCGGCAAATGAATATATGACAACTGTAACTTCTTTTTCAGCAAGTTTACTACAGAGTTTAAATGGTGATACAGCTAAGTCGGCAGAGGTTGCTGATATGGCAATTACAGATATGTCGGACAACGCAAATAAGATGGGTACCTCAATGGAAATGATCCAAAATGCTTATCAAGGATTTGCTAAGCAAAATTATACAATGCTAGACAACTTAAAACTTGGATATGGTGGAACCAAAACTGAAATGGAACGACTATTAGCCGATGCAAGTGCAATAAGTGGTATAGATTATGACATATCAAATTTAAATGACGTATATCAAGCAATTCATGTTATTCAAACTGAAATGGGAATTACTGGTACAACAGCTAAAGAAGCAAGTTCTACTATTAGTGGTTCTATAAGTTCCATGAAGTCAGCATGGACAAATTTCATGACCGGTTTAGCTGATGGAAATGCAAATATGAGTGATTTAGTGAGCAATGTTGTCGATAGTGCCACGACGGTCGTAGAAAATGTTATGCCCGTTGTAGAACAAGTAGTGAATAGTATCATGGAAGTTTTTCCGACTTTGTTAGAAAATATCATGAATTATTTACCACAGTTTCTTACAACTGGAAGTAATATCTTAACTTCATTAATAAGTGGCTTACAAGCGAATATGCCAGCAATTATGACAGCAGTAATGCAGATCGTTAATATGCTGATTTCTACGTTAACTCAGAATTTACCTCAAATACTTCAGATGGGTATTCAATTAATTGTTTCTCTGGTTCAAGGTATTGCACAGTCGTTGCCGACTCTTATTCCAGAAATGGTAAATGCTGTAACAACTATGGTTACAACGCTACTTGATAATATTGATCTATTGGTAGATGCTGGTATTCAATTATTACTTGGTTTAGCTGAGGGACTAATTGAAGCTCTTCCTGATTTAATTGATAAAATACCAGAAATTATTGATAAAGTAATTGAAGCTTTAACGAATAATCTTCCTAAAATTATAGAAGCAGGTGTTGAAATCACATTAAAATTAGCTGTTGGTATTGTGCAAGCAATTCCACAACTAGTTGCAAAAGTTCCACAGATTATTTCTTCATTTATTTCTGGAGTAACAAGTTTATTTCCGAAATTAATCAGTTTAGGAGGTGACTTGTTAAATAAAATTAAAGACGGTATTCTTGGAGGACTATCAAAAATAACAGAAGTAGGAAAAAATGTGGTTCAGGGATTGTGGAACGGAATTAACAATGCTAAAGACTGGGTTCTTGATAAAATTAAAGGCTTTGGTAGTGCTATTTTAGACGGAATTAAAGGCTTCTTTGGTATTCATAGCCCATCCACCTTATTTCGAGATGAGATCGGATCTAATTTAGCAAAAGGTGTTGGAGTAGGATTTGAAAATGAAATGACTTCTGTTACCAAAGACATTCAAAAGGCTTTACCGACTGATTTTGATATTGCTTCAAATATCAATGTTTCAAAAAATTTAGACAATAGCAATTCTAATGCTTTTTCTTCTAATACAGCTTATTTAATTAATGCACTTCAAGAAGCTTTAGAGGGCATGGCTTTTAAAATTGATGGCGATAAGTTCGGTGAATTAGTTGTTGATGATATTGAAAGGGTGATTTACTCATGAGTTCAATAAAATGGAAAAATATAGATAGCTCTACAATTGCTGGATTGATTATAACTTCATTACCACCGATTTCTAAGCCAAAGATGAGAACATCTACGACAGAAATAGATGGATTAGACGGTGATATTGTTGAAAATCTAGGTTATAAAAGTTATACAAAAACAATTTCTATTGGACTTAGCTATGACTATGATATCGATGAAGTGATTAATTATTTCAATGGTCAAGGAAAGCTGGTATTGTCAAACGAGCCAGATAAATATTATAATGCTCAAATTATTGATAATATTGACTTCGAAAAATTATTGCGATTTAAAACAGCAGATGTTAGTTTCCATGTTCAACCTTACAAATATCTTTTAAATGAAACTAAACAAATTCTTACAGTTACTACCGAAACGTCGTTAACTGTTGAAAATCAAGGGTATGAAAAATCAAAACCAATAATCACTATTTATGGTAGTGGTACTATTCAAATTTCTATTAATAATATCAATGTTTTTTCTGTAACTATTGATGAAGATGATGAGTATATCACAGTTGACTCTATGCAAGAAGAAGCATATTGTGGAGCAACTTTGAAAAATCGAAATATGAATGGTGATTTTCCACTTTTAGACTCTGGTGAAAGTGTAATTTCATGGACTGGTACGGTTACTAAAATTGAAGTGGAACCAAAAAGTAGGTGGTTATAATGTTAAGCGTATATCCGTCAACTGAAACTAGTTTTGCCACAAACGGTGATAAAATATTACATCCTTTGAATGCAAAAATATTTAAAGAAGATAATGGCGACTATTATTTAGAATTAAAAGATACTATAGCTAACCTAGATTATTATCAAGAGGGATTAATCGTTAGAACTGATACTCCGTGGGGAAAGCAAGGATTTCGAATGACTAATCCAGAAATCAATAATAATACTGTCACATGTAAAGCATATCATTTATATTTTGATACAGCACGTTATGTTATTGTGGATAGTTATGTTGTCGAAAAAAATTGCAATGACACACTTGATCACTTGAATACTCATTGTGA
This sequence comes from uncultured Bacilli bacterium, assembly GCA_944355355.1. GTDB lineage: Bacteria > Bacillota_I > Bacilli_A > RF39 > UBA660 > Ventrenecus. Next base: position 23,660 of record CALVQE010000001.1, on the reverse strand, counting down.
TAAAACAACTCCATTTACAACAATTTCTGATATTACAGCTATCAATTCATATCGCTGTGTGAGAACTTCATTGGAAGAAGCTATCTCTGTAGTAATTGAACGGTGGGGAGGACATTTAGTCCGAGATAATTTTAATATAGCTATTCGTGATGAAATAGGGGAAGACAGAGGGGTTGTCCTTGCATACGCTAAGAATATTCAAAGTATAAAATCTTCTGAAAACTGGGATAACGTAGTAACTAAATTGCTCCCAGTCGGAAAAGATGGACTTGTACTTCCTGAAACTTGGCTAGAAGATGATATTTATGACATTCCTTACACTAAAGTTGTGACTTTTGATCAAAGTGAAATTGTTCCAGAAGATTATACTACCGATGGAGTATTAGATGAGACGTCTTATAATAATGCTTTGATAAACGACTTGAGGTCTAAAGCAGAAAACTACTTAAATACCTATAAATTGCCTCAAGTAAATTATTCTGTAAGTTCAACAATTCAAAATGTGTCTGACGTCGGCGATATTATTCACATAAAGCATCCTAAATGTAAAATCGATATCTCTACAAACGTGATCTCGATTGAATATGACTGTATTGCTGAAAAATACACGAAAATTGAGTTTGGCAACTTTAAAAACAAATTACAAGACTTAGTTTCATCGATTTCATCTTCGGTAACGCAAGAGGTTAATAAAGAAAATACAACGAATTATACAAAACTTCAAGCAGAACTAGAAGATGCAACAAACAAGATTAATACAGCTATGAATGACTCATACGTTGTTTACGATGGCAGTAAAATTTTAGTGTTAGACAGATTACCAAAAGAAGATGCAGTAAATGTTATTTGCATCAATAATGGTGGTATAGGATTTAGTCAAAACGGTATCAATGGAACATTTAAATCGGCGTGGACAATTGATGGTACTTTAGATATGCAACAGATAAATGTAATTAATTTAGTTGCAGACATGATTAAAGGTGGTACACTAAAGCTAGGATCAACTTTAAATGAAGCTGGTGTTTTAGAACTATATAACGAAGCAAATAAATTGTGTTGCTTGCTAGATAAATCTGGAATAACAATTTATTGTGAAGACGGAACTTATGTAAAACTAAATCCAGAAGATGGTTTTGCAGGATATGATGCAAATGACACTAAGATTTATTGGGCTGATGGCGACGAATTTCATCAAAAAAAATCTGTTGTTGAAGAAGAGATAACAATCGCTTCAAAATTACGAATTATTCCAATACAAACTGATACTAATAATGGTATTGGTTTTGTTTCGGTAGCATAGGAGGGTGTTATGGCTTTACAAACAAAAACACTTACGGCAAATGGTTCAAAGGGACATCATAAATTTACTTTAACAGTAGATGAAAATTCCACATCTACATCAGGAAATACTTCGTCATTATCTTTTAGTTTTAAATTATCGCCACTTCAAAATGGGTGGGATTGGTATTCTTATGGAACGAGAATATCATATAGTATTAATATTAATGGTCAAGTGTTTTCTGGATATATATCTCAGTATGATGGGTCAAGTACAGTTACATTAGCTAGTTCATCGCTGAATGTTACGCATAATGACGATGGAAATAAAACTATTAATATTAGTTTTAATGTTAGTGACTCGAGTGGTGCTAATTATACTTGTGGTAATGCAAGTTCTAGCACGAATATGATATTGACTTTCATTCCTAGAAAGTCAAGTGTATCTGCAACAAATGCAAACATTGGAAGTAAAACAACAATTTCTATTAGCAGAGCCAGCTCATCATTTACACACACTTTAAAATATTCTTTTTCTGGTCTAAGTGGAACAATCGTGTCTAAGACAAGCAGTACTTCAGTGAGTTGGACTGTTCCAACTTCTTTTTATGCAAAAATCCCAAATGCTAAAAGCGGTACTTGCACAATCACATGTGAAACTTATTCAGGCAATACTCTAATAGGAAGTTCAACATGTACTTTTACAGTTAGTGTCGTTAATTCTAACCCTACTTTTAGTAGTTCTCAAATAACATATTTAGACAGTAATACGACTATTACAAACATCACAGGAAATAATCAACATATTGTTCGCAATCTATCTAATTTAAGGGTGACATTTACTAGTGCGACAGGTAAAAATTCAGCAACAATTTCAAAATATGAAGTTACTTTTAATGGTTCAACAAAAACTCTAACAAGTGCTGGAACAATTGATTATGGAACAGTAAATTTAAGTCAAAACACTTCAATTAGCATAAAAGTGACAGATAGTCGTGGTAATACAACTACAGTTTCTAAAACGATTACAATCCTAGATTGGGTATTGCCTAGTGCTGTGCTTACATACGGTCGAGTTAACAATTATGAAGACGAAACAAAGTTGAAAGTACAAGTATCAATATCTAGTGTGAATGGAAAAAATAGTATTCAATCAATTCAATACAGATATAAAAAGACTACTGATACATCTTATAGCAGTTATGCTAATTTATCTAATAATACTGAAACTACGTTATTATTAGATAAATTGTATGCTTGGGACTTTCAAGTTGTAATCAAGGATAAATTTGGTACAAAAACATATAACTTTGTATTAGCTAAAGGTATTCCTATTATGTTTATAGATATAAATTTAAAATCTGTCGGAGTAAACTGTTTCCCAACATCGGAAAGCAGTTTTGCTGTTAATGGCAGTGAATTTTTGGAATACGAAATAGTTGATGAATGGTAAAAAAGAAAGGAAAAAATATGAAAACAAAATTCAATCTTGGGGGGGGTTGCTTCGATTATTTAGCAACTCTCATAAGCCAAATCTCATTAGAGAGGAGGCTAATTACTAGAGGTGATTTAATTGAGTAAATCAATTAAATTATCAAACGGTTATGTTTGGGATATGAGTTCTACAAATTTTCTTTATCGAACGTGGATAAATGGTGAAAATATGGATTTTGATGACTGCAACAAAACAGGAATATATGAGTATCATGGATATACTGGAAAATATCAACCAGATACAATTGCATATTACGATTTTGGAATTTTAATTGTTTTTAAAACAGAAACGTATAGATTACAAATTTTGTTTGTAGGATCAAATAATACATTATTGTACAGATTTAACGAAAGAGATTGGAATGTCATATCTAAAACCTAGTAAAAAATATGAGTAAAAGTATAAAATTTAAAAATGGTAATTACATGGATACTCAAGGAATTGTTCATCAAAAACAATTGTTAAGTGATATGATAGAGTCGCGAGATGGTGGATCAAATGGTGGTTTGTCTGTTAAATATCAACTAAATAATACGAATTTTAATGATATTGCGTCATATGGATCTGGTTTGTTTTTGATGTTTGGCAATTGTCCTAATAATCCCAACGGAACGACATTAAATACGGTTCACTGGGGAGTTATTCAAATTTCACTTGGATCAAGCTATTGTATTCAAGTTGCGTTTGCGTTGAATAATACTGACAATTGGTTAAGCATGAGAAGACAAAGCAATAAAAAATGGCTTAATTGGGTTCATGTAAATTTATCATAAAAGCTAAATACAAAAAGCAAAATTTATGCAAAAAAAATTAATTAAAAGTATTGACATGGTAGAAGTAAAGGGGTTATGCTCTTACTTACTTACTTACTTACTTACTTACTTACTTACTTACTTACTTACTTACTTACTTACGGGGCTTACGCCTATTTTACAAGAGAAAGGAGGACTTGCTTTATTTAAGCAATACTCTTTTCTTGAAAATGCTTCCTGTGAAAGGAGGTATTGCTAGGGGTGATTTAATTGGCTAAGTCAATTAAATTTCAGGATAACATATTTTTAGATACATCAAGTATAGTCCATGGTCAAAACACCTTGAAAAGTATTATAGGTAAAAATTCATCACATGAGGGCAAACAAAATGGACAAAGTGGAAAAGATTTAACAGCTACGACAAATGTGCTTAGTTCTACAATAAATAGTAGAACCGGAAGAATATTAGTTAGTTATTATATAAATTGTGGAGTTGATGCTAACAATGCTTGGCTAGATGTTCTTATTGATAACAATTTGGTTTCAAGAGTCGGAGTAAACAGAAATGTTTTTGTTTCGCTAACGAGAATGTTTGAAGTGTCAGTTGGCAGTCATGATGTTATTTTAAGACTGACAAAAAATAACAATAATACCATGTATTACAACGATTATCCACCGCCACAACTTGATGTATGTGAAATCTAGCAAAATTGAAATGACAAAGAGTATAAAGTTTAAAGATGGTAATTATATTGACTCATCTGGAGTAGTTTATGAACATAGTACCTTATATGAAATGATTATTAGTCATAATAATGGAATATGCAGAAAATTAAGAATTAGCGAGATTGATGCGAATGAGTTAATACAATATGGAAATGCCTTAATTGAAGCAGAAAAAGTTAAACTTAATTTTCCAGAGGTTGGCGATAGCCATCACTATCATATTATTCAATTGTTTTATAACTCTGATTATGTTGTTCAAATAGCAATTCATGTTTGGAGGACACCACTCAGAATATATGTTCGTAGAAAAATCTCAGGAACATGGAGTTCATGGACATCTTTAACACCATCATAAAGCAGAACACAAAATGTCAAAAAGTATAAAATTTAACGATAATAACTATTTGGATAGTGCTGGAATAGTACATAATAGAAAAATGTTAGAAAATTTTTTAGTGGGTGAAATAAAAGAATTTGTTAAACAAGTAAATGTATCTACAATCAATACATGGTATGACGTAGGGATAAGCGGAGATGATTTAGAAACTGGAACTTATATTATGGAGGCTTATACAAACAGCTCCGGTGTGAATAATCAATATCAAGAAAGACTAAGCGGAATTGTTGCATGGTATCATAGTGGTACTAATGACTCAGGCACGAATGAAATACCGCTATCTAAGGCAGGTCATGCAAGAAATTCTCACGATATTCGGTTTAGGATTGCACGTTCTCGTTCTACGGAGTCTCCAAATTCCATACGACTTCAAGTGAGTGATACGATTGCATGGTCAGGATCAGGAACATTTACTATTAAATTTAGAAAAATAATATAAATGAAAGGAGTGAATATCACGGAAACATTAATAAATTGGTTAAACGATTTTTCGCTAATTATTTTAGGCATAGGAGCTATTTTATTAGCGATAATAAAAGTATATAAAAACACAAAAAAAGAAGTCGAAAGCATACCAAAAAAGCTGAAAAAACAAGTATCTGTTGATGCAGAAATCACGGATGCTATGGAGTCATTAAAAGAACGATTAAATGCTGACAGAGTCCAAATTTATGACTTCCACAATGGTGGACATTACAGTAATGGAAGAAGTGCTTTAAAAGTATCTTGTTCTTATGAGGTTTGTCGTTCTGGAATAGCACCAAAACAATCCATGCTTCAATCTATACCGATTTCTTGTATTTCAAAGTTCGTAAACAAAATTTTAAATGACGAAAAATTTGAAGTAAAAAAATTGGAAGATATAAAAGAAGAAATGCCGGCAACATATCAATTAAAAAAAGACATGCAATTAAACTCGTTTTATGATATTGCAATTAAAAATAAACAAGGTGAAGTGATTGGATTTTTGGCAGTGCAATTTGTGAAAAATTCATATAACGTAAAGACTCAAGATGATGTAATGGCAATTTTAAAGCTCAAGTTTCTTATTGAAGAGAAGTTTGAGTTTTTAATTGATAAAAAATAAGGGAAAGGTGGTGAGATTATGGATATTACAATTGAACTAATCTTCGCATTAGTACAAGCAATTGTTACAGCAATACTTGGAACAGTTTTAAAAGATAGTGTAGTTCCCTCTAAGTGGATACCTATTCAAAATATAGTGATTGGTTTGATATCGGCTTGTGTTGCTATATATTTTGATTTATTTGCTAGTATTCCAGTAGCAATTGTAACGTGTCTAGCTATTAGCCTAGGTGTTGGTGGCGGATACGATGCTATTCAAGCTAAAAATAAGTAGAAAGGCATATGTAGAAATGAATGAGAAAGCAAAAATGAACGAAGTTTCAGTAGAACAACAACATAGAATAGACGAAATTCGCGAGTTGTTCTCGGGAGTATACGATTTCGTTGAACAGGTATGTAAAAATAGTAGAGAAACTTCACTTGCAATTACCAAATTAGAAGAAGCTCAGTTCTGGGCAATAAAATCAATAAGTCGTGAAAAGGAGGAAAATAAAGATGTCTGATAGTAAATTTATAGATTTATGTAAAAATATTGTGAAAGATTACGCAATTGAACATTTAGATAAAACTGATGAAGTTCAAGATTTTGAAGTTTTTGTTGTTTGGAGTTGTAAGACATTACAAAACAACAAAGCTTTATTGAGTACAACGTTGCTAGATGGAATGTATTATGAATTAACTTATAATGGAGACAAGAAAGAGATTTATTTAGATGCTTATAAGAAGTTTGAGAACAGATGCATCAAAGTAGAGGAGGAATAGAAATGGAAGAAGCAAAAAATGAAACATTAGTTGAAGAAGTAGAAACTACAGAAGAAGAGACAGTTGCGGTTATGAAAGAAATAGAGCCAGAAGAAATTGAAGAATATGAGGAGGTATAAGATGAGTAGAGTATTTAAAAGTAAAGGTAATGTTGTAACGCAAAAATATCGTGCTGGTTATCATAATGGTATAGACTTGGTTGGAACAGGATATTCATTAGATTATATCGTAGCACATAGCGATGGCACCGTAGTTGGAGTAAGAAAAGACTATGCGACGCAAGATAAAACTGGAAACAGTTACGGAAACTATGTAAAAATTAAACATGATAATGGTTATTACACATTATATGCTCACATGAAATATGGTAGTGTTACAGTAAATGTTGGAGATAGAGTTTCGCAAGGTCAAGTAATTGGCTATATGGGAGCCACAGGGCATTCCACAGGTGCTCATTTGCATTTTGAGGTTCGTAATCAAAATGATACAAGAATTGACCCGACAAGTTATATTGATGCAAATTTACCAAGTACAAATAGTGAACCGTCAACACCATCAACATCCGAAAAAACTACTTATACAGTTCAATCAGGGGATACTGTTGCAGCGATTTGTAGAAAATATTATAGTCAATCAACGAAAACAGAATGGGATTTAATTAAAAATGCAAACGGATTAGATAGTAATTATACAATCTATCCTAGTCAAACATTAACAATCCCAAACGCGACATCTAGTAGTTCAAATAATAACTCAACTGAGTTAAAAGTTGGCGATAAAGTTAAAATTACTGGAACTGGTAATTCGCAAGCCTCTGGAAAAGGAGTTACAGCATATGGTATCGGTTGGGAAAGAGAAATCTTGAAGATTTACGGGGATAGAGAATATCCTTACCAAGTTGGAAATAGTTCTGGTACAACCGGTTTCTACAAAGCTAGTTCATTGCAAAAACGATGATTTATATTATAAAAAAGGATGATCTCATTTATTATTGAGATTATCCTTAAAACTTGATGTGTAACCCACAAGTAACCCACATACACCTGTTTTTTCCCGATAAAATCAGGAACGCTAATTTAGTAAACGTTAATACAAATATTTCTTTTACCCTCATAAGCTTTGTGTTTATGGGGTTTTTGTTTGATTGTTTTTTAAACTTTAAGTATATAAAACTATTTTTTAATTCTTGATAAACAAACACTTTCTGTGCTATACTTGTATTATCGTAAGAAGAATAGAAGTGTAGGATGGTGTAAAAAATGAATGCATTAACAAGAAAAAATAATATTAAGATGGTTTATCTTATTGGTGGTATCCTGTTGATTGTTTGCCTTATAGTGGGAGTTACTTTTGCTGCTTGGCTTTTGAATTTTCAACAGTCAAATACAAATATTGTAAATACCGATTGCTTTGATATTACTTTCCAAGAAAATAGTGATGCGATCACTTTAAATAGAGCGTATCCTATTATGGATGAGGAAGGTATGAAAAGCTCGCCTTATACGTTTACTATAACCAATCAGTGTAGTTCTTCTGCTTCTTATCAAGTGAATTTAGAAGTATTAAATACCTCAACTTTAACCAATGCAAATTACATCAGTGTCATGTTTGGTAATGCGGCCCCTGATTTATTAAGTTCTTATAGTACAGTTACTCCAACTTTATCCGAGGCCCAAACATCCTATCGTCTTATGACAGGTTATTTAGATCCAAATGGAAGTGTAACCTATGATTTAAGACTATGGATAGATGAAGATGTTACTGCTGATAATACTGATTCTATGAACAAAACTTTCCAAAGTAAAATCACTGTTGTGGCAAGTTATATCACCGAGACAGCAAGTGATTACGAAATTTGTGTCGGAAGATATGGAGAAGATAGTACCAATTGTCAAATTATTGCTGAAGCAATGAGCGATGAAGGAGCATGTCCAACAGTTCAAGAAGATGGCAGTGTTGTTGTAAGTAACATAGAAGGAACAAACAGTTATGTTTGTAGTGCGCCAGACAATTATGGGAATTCCTATTATTTTAGAGGAAATGTTACGAATAACTATGTAAAATTTGGTAAAAACGAACAAGGCCAAGACATGTATTGGAGAATTATAAGAATCAATGGAGATGGCTCGATAAGACTCATCTATGATGGCACCAGTGCTCATGCTAATGGCGAAGTGGCCAGAGATGATAATTATAGAAGTATTGGAGATAGTCGATATAATTCAACCTACAATGACAATGCTTACGTCGGATATATGTACGGAACACCAGGATCGAGTAGTTATGCCGAGACACATGCAAACACCAATGATAGTACAATTAAAGCGTATTTAGATGATTGGTATGAGAATGTGTTTTCAGGGACGCCCTATGAAAGTTATATTGTAGACAACTTATTTTGTAATGATCGTAGTTTACTACATGATACGGCTCAGGATTATGCAGGAGAACAATATAGTAATTTAGGCTATGGAAAAGAACGGACGGCATATCGCTGGTATGGTGATCCACTGGCAGCTAGTATGGGAGAAGATTATGCTAATTTACTTACTTATCCAAATTTGCAATGTGCAGAGCAAAATGATCGGTTTACAGTAAGTGATGAAGTGATAGGTAATGGAGTTTTAACGTATCCAATTGGTCTTATTACAACGGATGAAGTCTATTTAGCTGGCGGATTCGGTGCAGAAAATTATGATTACTATTTATATACAGGAGATTCTTATTGGACCATGTCGCCTGGTGGCTTCAATGATGGCGGTGCCGGCGTGCGTTACGTCTATTCTGGTGGTAGTGGCAACGTCTATGGCGGTGTGAGTAGCTTGCTCGGTGTGCGGCCCACTCTCAATCTGATACCTGATAGCCTGAAAGTAGGTTCAGGGACGGCTGCAGATCCATATATGGTTGGCTGATTAAAGCCAACCTTGTGAGCTGCTACGAGAGATTTCCTTGCAAAATGACTCATCATTTTGCAAGCCGATTTTTTGGGTGTAATCCGAATTAAGTGGTGCTGTGTTTTGTGTCGCCTGGTAACTTCAATAATGGCAATGCAAACGTGCGTAACGTCAATTCTGATGGTAATGGCAACAACAATGACAATGTGAATAACTTGAACGGTGTGCGGCCCAGACTCCTACTACGATTAGAAATTGTTCTAATGCACTGGGTATAAATGGTTAAGGCTATTTATGTGAGGAAGTAATAAGTTGTACTTATAATCGATTAGATTGGAGACAGGATTATTCCCTGGTATGATACCTAAAATATTCGTATGGATGTCATGGTAGAAATACGTATTGACTAGTTTACCATATTTTGTAACACGAATTATATTATTTCAATGCAGTCACGTGTTTTTGAGATAATATAATTCTTTTTTATTTTGTTTACTTTTAGAGGAAAGAAAGGATGTTTAAAGTGAATACTAATTTTAATATTTTAAATAAGGTGAAACGGTTAAATAGTTATTTGGATCGATTGATTGTTAATTTTCCAAAGAAAGAAACGGTTTTGAGAAATCGTTTAGAAAATTCTATGTTTTTACTTATTGAGCTTCTTTTTTCTTATGAGATACAAGATGTGTATCGTATTAAGGAAAAGTATTTGAAAGAAATTTTAATTCATTTATCTATGGTTAATTATTATGTTATCTTGTGTTATGAAAGAAAGTATATTAGTAAACGACAGTCAGATGTTGTTGGGCGATTTTTGGTAGAAATTCGCAAGATGATTTATGGGGTGATTCGTAATGAAAATGCTAAAGTATGATGATGTTGTTACTTTTGATCATCTTCAAGATGCTTATCGAATTATAAAGAAAAATACTAAACATCGTAAAAAATTATTTCGCTTTGAGATGTTTTACTTTAGTAATTTGTTTAGCATTGAAATGGTACTTAGAATGAGAACATATAACCATGGTAAGTATAATTTGTTTTTAATTCATGAGCCAAAGTATCGTCTTATTATGAGTGAGGGTTTATCCGATAAAATTGTTAATCATTTAGTTAGTAAATATGTTTTACAGCCTATTATTTTTCCGATGCTTATTTCTTCTAATGTGGCAACGAGAAAAGAAAAAGGATCACGTTCTGCAATTGATTATTTTAAATATTATGTTAATTTTTTAAAAAAGAAAGGTGATTACGTGTACGTTTTGAAGTGTGATATTTCTAAATATTTTTATAATATTGATCATGATATTTTATTAAGTATGGTTAGAAAATTTCCTATTGATAATGATTTGTATAGTTTGCTTTGTAACATTGTTTCTAGTACAGATGATATACACATTAATTCAATTATTTCTAAGTTAGTTGACCAGGAAAAGTTAAATGTTTTGGATAATTCTTTGAAAGAAGAGTTAGAAAGAATTCCAATGTATCATAAGGGAAAGGGGTTACCAATTGGGAATATGTCGAGTCAAATTTTTGCTTTGTTGTATTTAAATGGCTTAGACCATTTTATTAAGGAAGATTTAGGAATCAAACAATATATTCGTTATATGGATGATTTTTTACTTTTTTCTAACGATAAGGAATATTTAAAAGTTTGTTGGCAAAAGATTGAGAATTATTTGCAGAAAGAATTAAAGTTGCAATTGAATCGAAAAACACAAATACGTAATTTAAAAGATGGGATTAATTTTTTGGGCTATCGTTATGTGCTTAAGAATAGAAGGTTGTTTATTTTTCCGACTAGTAGAAATCGGAGTAAAATTTTAAGAAAATTAAGAAAATTACAAAAACAATCTTCAGATAAATATGAGGCTACTAAAGTAAGTTATAAGGGCTATTTTATGATTAGTAATCTACATTACTATGAGCGTTTTTTAGAAAAATTAGAAATCAAAGAATGATTATAATATTTTATGAATATAATTTGGTATGAAAAAAAACTATTTTTGCTTTTTCTTGTTTGTTCTGTTTTTTCTTGTGTTTCAATTTAATCTTGTTCGGGCTAGTGGTCCTTTAGATGGAAAAGTTTTTGTTTTGGATGCTGGTCATGGTGGAGTTGATCCGGGTAGTGTAGTTGGTGATGTTTATGAAAAAGATATTAATTTAGCCATTGTGCTAAAGGTCAAGGAAAAGTTAATGGAAAAGGGAGCTAAGGTGATCTTAACCCGAGAAGGCGATTATGATTTGGGAACACCTAAAGCTGTGTATCGTAAGAAAAGTGATTTTGATCATCGTATTATGTTGATTAATAATAGTCAAGCAGATTATTATATTTCTATACATCTTAATTATCTTGATGATAGTAGTTATGATGGACCACAGGTTTTTTATTCTAATGTGTTAGAAGATAATCAACCTCTTGCTTTAAAAATTCAAAATTATTTAAATAGTAAATTAGAGAAGGATAGGGAAATAAAAAAAATTTCCAATACTATTTATATGTATTCGAAATTGAAAATACCTGGTGTTCTTGTAGAATGTGGTTTTTTATCTAATTCGACTGAACGAAAAAGGTTATTAGACGATAATTATATTGATTTGTTTTCTACTTATTTAGTTGAAAGTTTTTTGTAGTTATCTTTTTAGTTTTTTAATAGGGGTGTCTATGCGCCAAGATAGGCCGGTTGTATAGGAATAATCTTTTAAAATATTGGTTAGTTCTTGTTCATTAATTTGGTTTTGGAAATAGGCTTCAATTGATTCAATTAAATTGACTGCTATTGTTTGAGATTTTTCAAATAGTTCATAAAATGATAAGTTTGATGGTTCTAGACTCCAAGGATTAAACCATGTTTCATGTTGTTCATTAGTATATTCAGGAATGATTTTGGTAACATGAAAGCTTAAGTTTTTATAACGACGATGGGATAGGGGAGTAAAAAAATCTACTATACCATAAATTTGTTTTTTAATTCCTAAATGATCTGTAACAAAGTATTTTATAATTGTGTGACCAGTATGATAGCTTTTTTCATAAATTTTTCCCATATTTTGGATATTAAAAGTACTTTCAAATGTATAATCAATTCCCTGTTTTAAGTAAGAATTAAAATGTATGATAGGTAATAAAGTATCAGCGAGTTTTTCTTTTTTTAATTCTTTCCCTCGTAGTTTTTTTAACATATAAGCATCCATATTTACTTCTAATTTTTCGTGAAGACCTCGATATTTTTTGTTTAGTTTGGGATCTCCAGTGTAGTAGAATACAAAGGGATGGCAGTTGTAGTCTAAGACATAATGGTTGATGCTTCCATATAAGTAGGCTAATAAGTCGGGGTTATCTATAAGATTATTTTGTTTTATGAAGTTAATAAGGTTTTTAAAATATGTATCTGTTTTGTTTTTTTGAGCAATATTTCCTAATGCTCTAATTTGTTTGCCTTGCCATGGGGTGAAGAATTTGTAATAAAAAAGATTATCAAAGCTTTGGGCAAAAATTTGATATATGGGATATGCATTTTTTAGTTTGTTTTGCGTTTTTGTTGATAAGTGGTTATATACTTCTTCAGCAAATAAATGATGAGTTACGATTGATGGCATATTATCCTCCTTTTTTTATTATAACGCGTGTTTCACTAATTTTTCACATAATTCTAACAAACTTGACATGAAATCTTTTTACAATATGTTTGTACTTTGTGATATAATGTTGAAAGAGTATGGGGTGGCGTGATGCAGAAGGTATTTAAAACGCTCGATGAACAAGTTCACATTATGCAAAGTAAAGGGCTTGTGATATCTGACATTGAAGAAACGAAAGATATTCTATTGAGAGAAAATTATTTCTTTATTAATGGTTATCGTCTTCTTTTTATGGAAAGCTCAAGTAATAAAAAGTTTCTTTCGGGAACTACTTTTGAAGAAGTTTATTCGATGTTTCAATTTGATCGTCATTTACGAAATATTATTTTTAAAAATTTACTTATTATTGAAAATAATATTAAGAGTATAACGGCATATAATTTATCGAAACATTATGGTATTCGAGAAGAGGAGTATTTGAATCCTAAGAACTTTACTAGTGATCGTAAGCGAAAGAAACAAGTTGATGATTTGTTACGAAAAATGAAACGTCAAATACGGATTAATGGTGGACAACATCAAGCTACGATGCATTATATTGATAAATATGGGTATATTCCTTTATGGATAGTTGTGAAAATATTATCTTTTGGTATTGTTAGTGAGATGTATCAAATATTAAAACCAGAAAATCAAGCTGAAATTGCTCAAGATTTTGGCGTTTCAGTGGATCAATTGATTGTTTATTTGCCGATTTTAGCTAATTTTCGTAATTTGTGTGCTCATGAAGATGTTTTGTATGATCATCGTGCTCAACGGGATATTGAGGATACTAAATATCATCAATTATTAAACATTCCTAAAATGAATGATGAATACATTTATGGAAAAAATGATTTGTTCGCGATTATTATTATTTTGAAGCAATTGTTACGAAAAGATGATTTTTTCTTGTTAATGAGTGAAGTAGAATATGAGATTCAAGTATTGTCAGGTCATTTAAAGACGATTTCTGTTGAAAAAGTTTTAGACAGAATGGGATTTCCGATTAATTATGAAGAGATGGTGAAGTTATGAAAGGAAAAAATAAAATGGAAAATAATGAGACAAATGTAAAGCCTAAAAATTTTTGTGTTCGTTATATTGTGCTTGCGATAGCAATGTTTTTTCTAGGAGCTTGTGGATTATATTTATTGATATATTTTTATCCAGATCCTTTTATAAAAACAATTACTGAAGAAGTTATTAATAAGAATGTAACAGTGACTGACACAGGTATTGCTGATGCGGTTGAAAAGATTTATGATGCCGTTGTTGTTGTACGGACATATTCTAATCAACAGTTGTATGCAACTGGTACAGGTTTTGTTTATAAGAAAGATGGAGATAAAGCGTATATTTTAACCAATAATCATGTTATTGAGAGTGGTGATGCGATTTATGTTGAATTTACTGATGGTTCTATTGTAGAGACAAAGGTTGAGGGTAAAGATTCATATTCTGATATTGCTGTGTTATCTTTAAGTGCTGATGAAGTACTTGCTGTTGCTGAGATGGGTAGCAGTGAAGAAGCTCGAGTTGGAGATACTGTGTTTACAGTTGGCGCTCCAATAAACTCTGATACGTATTCTGGTTCTGTAACAAGAGGAATTGTTTCTGGTAAGAATCGGTTAGTTAGTGTTTCAACAAGTAATTCTTCTACTGCAGATATGATGATGAGTGTTTTACAAACAGATGCCGCGATAAATTCTGGTAATTCAGGTGGACCTTTAGCTAATGCTAATGGTGAAGTAATTGGTATTACATCTTTAAAGTTATCTTCTAGTGGTCTTTCTTCTGGAGCAAGTATTGAAGGGATGGGTTTTGCTATTCCAATCGAAACAGCATTAAATTATGCTGAAAAGCTTGAAAAGGGTGAAACTATTAAAAGACCTCAGTTAGGTATTAGTATGCGTAATTTGGCAGAAGCTCAGTATTATCATTATCCAACATTAAATAATATAGGTATTGACTATGGTGTTTATGTTGAGAGTGTTACTTCTTCATCACCTGCTGATAAAGGTGGTATTAAAACTGGTGATGTTATTGTTGCGGTTGATGGTAAGGACGTTAGTGATTTAGCTTATTTACGTTATTTACTTTATAATCATAGCGTTGGTGATACTATGAATGTTCGAGTATATCGTGATAGTGATTATAAGGATTTAACGATTACTCTAGATCAAGAAGCTGAATAAAAAGAAATGATTTTGAAGTCATTTCTTTTTTTGTTGTTTAGCTTTCGAACTCGTTTTAAATTTAGTTTTGTTTTAGCTGGTTGGCCATTGATTTATATATATGGATTTAAAGTGTTCTCGTCTACATAAATTTGTCCTTCTTGGAGGGGCATAGGTTAGAGAAGTTGTTCTTCAGGAAAAAATGGTAGGTTTATGTATGTTCTTAGTTTTATTAATAAGGTTAAGAGATTACTTTCTTCTAAATTATATAACGGTTGTCATGAGTTTTTATTAGGACAACTTGAGATTTATAGGACTCTGTTTCTTTTTCAGGTGTGAAATGGCTATTTTGATTATTATTTTTTATTTGGGTTTCGGTCTTGGATTTGGTTACTTTTCTTAAGTCTTCATATAGTACGTATTTTCTATTCATAAAAAACTCCTTTCTTAGGAGTTTATTATGACATAATTCATTCTTGATTTAAATATTCTTGAATTGCATCAGCGATTGCCTCGGCATATTTATCTTGGTTATTAATCATATTTGTTATATCTGTTAGGTTGTCCATGTAACCTAATTCAAGAAGATATGCTTCGGCTGTATTGTTTGAATTATAATGTTCATTCATTGGGTAGTCTTCAAAACGACCATCATTTGAGGCGTTTGTTGATATTCCACCAATTTCTCGCATGTTGTAGTACCAACTTGTATTTGTTGTGTAACGACTTGGCTGGACATCACTGCTGGTTATTTCTTCTTCGGTAAAGAATCTTTGGTAGATTCCATTTCCAATTTTGTAAAGTTCTTTATGGGATGCTGTTGTGTTTGCTGTATTTGTAATGTTTTTTACTAATATTTCAGCAAGATCGGTATTTGTATCATTTGCTATATAAACTTCTAGGCCTTTTAAATAACTTATACCACCATCATATCCAGATGAGTTATGATGAATGGCAAGGTTTAGTTTTGATTTGGTGTCGTTTGCCATTGTGGCACTGCCCATAGGTTCATATATATTGACATAGTCATCTTCGCTGTCTCTAGTCATGATAACTTTGAATCCTCGTTGTTCTAGTTGTTCTTTTAAGGCAAGGGATACATATAAGTTGAAATCGGCTTCAGTATAAAGTGTTCCGCCGTTGTAACAATAGCCACTTGAAGATGGATCATATATTGTATTGCCATTTAAACATATTGATTTTCCTGGATCAGATGCATCATGGCCAGGATCTAAAGTGATATCGTATACATCTTCAGGTAAAGTTGTTTCTTCGATTTTAAATCTTAGGGTTGGACATTCTTCGTAAGTGTTCCATTCAATATCAATTTTATTATTTTTATCATTTTTGGTTAGTGTATAATATTCTAGATTTTCATATTCTGTTTCATTTTCAACGGAATAATATTTAGTTATGTCTTCATTTTCTTCATTTGTCTCAGTTGTTTTAATTAGTAAGTATAAAGTTTCATTTGGAAGATCTTCTAGAACGATACCCTCATTAATATATTCACTTGTTTTAAATGTGTATGTTGTTTCTTGTTCTTCTACTATCCAAGGTATTTCAATTTCAGTTTGACCATTAGATAGGACTAGTTTAATATCTTTTGGGGTTGTTGGTAAAGTGATAGAACCTTCTAGATTCATGTGTATGCCATAGATAGCATATTTGGTGATGTCAGCATAAACACCTGTTTCTATTGTTTCTAAAAATTGTTTTTCTTTTTCTTTAAAAATAAATTTGTAAGTAAAGAAGGCTGCAAAGACTAGAACTAGGACGATGAGTAAAGGGATAATGGTCTTTAACACTTTCTTTTTCATTTTACGTCTTTTTTTCATATAATCCTACTTTCTATGATAGAATAATTATATCAGAGTTTTACTTGGAACTCAATATTTGTCGATAAAAAGGTGATAGTCATGAAGAATGTATTTTATTATTTAGATTATTATGGAAATTTAACTTTTGATGAGGTTCATTTTAATGATATTGATGGACTTATTTTTGCTCTTTTAAGTTATGTTAAGTTGAAGGATATTGTTCCTAGTGATCGTTTTAAAACAATTTCTTTAAAACAGGCTTGTGTTCTTTTTTTGAGTAAATATAGTGAAAAAGACTTTAAAAAAGAAGATTGGCTTTTTCCATCATCTTATAAGCTTATGGTTATACTTGCTAATTCTAAGAGATATACTAGTTGTAAATTAGGTCATTTTGTGATAAAGACGGATAAAAATGGACAGTTTGGAGCTTTGACAATTCGCGCTGGGGATATAACTTATCTTTCTTTTGAAGGTACTGATAGTGAAGTGATTGGATGGAAAGAAGATTTTGAATTGATGTATAAGTTTCCAATTCAGTCTCAAATACATGCTGCTGATTATTTTAATACTACTTTGACTTTGTTTGATCGTAAGGTTTATTTGGGTGGACATAGTAAAGGTGGAAATTTGGCTATGTATGCTTATATGTATGGAAAAGAAAGTTTTAAAAAACGTGTTGTTCAGGTTTATAATTTTGATGGCCCTGGGTTTTTAAAAGATGTTCTTTCGTCTTCTTTGTATGAAGAGATGGAGTCTAAACTTAAGATGGTTGTTCCAAAGGAAAGTGTTGTGGGTATGCTTTTGGGGCATAGAGATTATATGGTTGTCAATAGTAGTGCAAAGGGTGTTTTGCAACACGATGCTTTTACTTGGGAGTGTTTCGGTGGTTTTTTTGTTCCGTCTATTTTATCAAAGAAAAGTAAGAAATTAGAAATGAATTTAGAAGAGTATTTACAAGGAATGTCAAAAGAGGAACGCAAAAATTTTGTGGAAACTTTTTTTGCTGTTTTTGAAAAAACTAGTATTCAAAATATTATGCAGTTAAAGGAATTAAAAATTTCTACTTTATTAAATATTATGAAGGAGTTTAAAAATGTTCCTAGTTCGACTAAGCGTAATTTAGTGGCTGTGCTGCGAATGCTTATTACGGGAATGAATTAGGATTTTAGACCCTTAAAATAACGTAAGTAAGATAATTGTTATAGATGTGTAGTTTAAAAGATTTTAGTTAATAAATTTAAGAAGAAAGATATCTGTGGATTATGATGTTCACAGGAAAGATAAAAAAATAGTTTTAATTTGAAATTTTGGTAAAGTTGATTATAAATACTTTTGATAGTATTTTTTTTTTAGATAATTGCATAATATAAACTAGGTGTAAAAAAAATACACCACTCATTGAAAAAAAGATACAAAGGAGGTATAATTAGTTTGGGAGTGAATCTTATGTTGAAGAAATTTAGTGTTAAAAATTTTAAAAATTTTAGAGAAAAGTTGACTTTAGATTTTTCAAAAAAAAGAGACTATGCGTTTAATCAAGAATTAATTAAGAATGGATTGATTAACAAAATGCTGATTTATGGTCCAAATAATTCTGGTAAGAGTAATTTAGGCGCTGCAATTATGGATATAACTACACATTTAACAGATAATTATGGTGTGGATAATATTATTTATGCATATTATGTAAATGGTAATTTTGTTGATAATATTGTAGAATTTGAATATGAATTTTTATTAAATGATAAAAAAATAATTTATTCATATAAAAAAGATCCTCGGGAAAAATTATTGTCTGAAGAGTTAATTGAGAATAATAACATTTTGTTTAAATATAATTATGAAACGAATAAATTTGATAATAATATTGGAGAAGCTCAAACAATAGACATTTCTAAAAGAAGTAATAAAGATATGTCAGTTTTAAAGTATATTTATAATAATACATTATTTTGGAATGAGAATAGTGCTGTTAAATTACTGATGGAGTTTGTTAATAATATGCTATGGTTTAGAAGTCTTAGATCTAATGAATTTATGGGTGTAATGGCTAATAGGGAAGACATGAATGATTTTGTTATTAATAATCGATTATTATCTAAATTTGAACAATTTTTAAAGGATTGTGGACAGAATTATAAATTGTGTGAAATTAGTGAAGGCGGTCGTAAGATTATTGGCGTAAAATATAAAAATTATACTGCGAGGTTTGATGTGGTTGCATCAACAGGTACACTTTCTTTATGGTTATTCTTTTATTGGATGAATAGAACTGATAACATTTCTTTTGTTTTTTTAGACGAATTTGATGCTTTTTATCATTATGAATTATCTACTTATATTTTAAAGTATATAAATAATAAAACAGAATTTCAATCTATATTAACTTCCCATAATACGTATTTAATTAATAACGAATTAATGCGTCCTGATTGTTATGCAATTTTAAAAAATGGAAAAATTTTGAGTTTTGCTGATAGTACTAACAAAACTATTAGGCAAGCTCATAATCTTGAGAAAATGATGCTTGGAGGGGAATTTGAAGTCTAAAATTCTTTTGATTGTAGAGGGTGAATTAGAAGAACCAAGAATTCTGGGAAGTGCCAGTCATGGTTTATTATCGTTGATGGGTGGAGATTATGAAATAGTACCGTTTGCAAATCCTATATATGAATTATATGAAGCCTATAAAAATGGCGAATATGATGATTTAGTTTCTTATTTGAGATTAGAGAAAGGATTAAAAATTGATGATGATGTTTTGTCTAAAAATGCATTTAGTGCAATATATTTAATTTTTGATTTTGAGCCTCAGGATCACAAGTATTCTGATGAAAAGATAAAGGATTTGTTAACTTTGTTTAATAATGAGACCGAATTGGGTAAATTATATATTAATTATCCTATGGTTGAGGCTTATTATGATTTAACTTCTTTGCCTGATTTGGGTTATAATAGTAAGACTGTAAAATTAGATGGATTTAATGGCAGAAAATATAAAAGACAAGTGAATACTTCAACATGTTTAAAAAAGAATAGAATTACGAAAAAAGATTTATGTTACATCATAATGCATAATTATAATAAAGCGCAATATATCACAGGATTAAAAAATACATATATTGATCATGGAGCTATTTTAGATTCTCAGCTTAGTTTAAAGAAAGAAAAAAATGAAATTTATGTGTTAAGTACTTTTCCGCTTTTGGTTGTTGATTATAATTTTGATAAGGCTATGGAAATTTTAAAAATAAAATTAAAAGATAATTTTATAGAAATTGATGAATGATAGATATTGACGGAGTCTAACTTTCTCAGATTAATATACAGTCTAGTGAATAAGACTATAAATTTGGTGCTGCCTCAAGAGAAGATATAAATAAATTAATATATCCCAAATTGTCTTCAAATATGAGTTGGCAACATAAAAATAATTGTGTTAGATATATTATTTCTTTTATTAAGAAAAGAAGGAAAAATAATAAATAACAGTTTGCATTCCAATTCTAGTTAGGGTGTTAATAAACACTAGTACTTTTTGCAAAGAAAAACTATGAATGCAAGGAAAAGAGATACTTTAGTAAGAAAAGTGTCTTTTTGTATATAAAGAAATTATCTAATCTATCTCAGATTGTAATCATTATTTTTTTATATTATAATTGTTACAGATACAGTTTGACAAAGGTTAGTGATTAAATATGAGTAATGATAATAGTACTTTATATGAAATTTTACAATTTAGAAAGTTAGTTCAGTTAATTAATAAGGAATTGAAAACAAAGAAAATATATGATTGTGAATATATGCTTATTAATCATTCTGTTGAAGATATTATTCACGTTTTAGAGGATTCAAGTGATAGTTATAATTTGATTAAAGATGATGTTTTAGGTAATGGTATTAAGTTTTCTGATTGTTTGGAACGATATTTTATTCTTGTTAAAAGATATTATGAAACTCTGTTTATTAAAGGTGGTGACCAAGATAAAGTTGCTGATAAGTATTTTAAAAAGATAAGTGAGCCTGTAAAAAGAAATGGTGACTATATTTATTATAATAAAAGCAATATGGGAATGATTATGTCAGATGTGCAAAAGACTTTGTCTTTAATGAAAGAGGCTGTTCAAGTATTTTATAAAGTGTATAATAATAAAATGTTAATTGCTGAATTAAGTACAAAAGATATTGATAATAGTGATTATTTAGAGTTCCAAATAAAAGAAAATGAGTTATTACATTTATTAGGTGTGACAGCAGGACAATTGAGAGATAATCCTGATTTTCAAAAATTAACTGGTAATAAAAAGATGAACTCTATACAAATTCTAGAATGGATTTTAAAAGATACTGAGGGTAATAATGATTTGCTTCAATATAGTGAAGATTTTATACAAAAGATTTTAAATTCTAATAATTATGATATAGTAAATAGACAATTTAGTCCTGAAGTTAGTAGTCAATTACTTAACTACCATAAAATAAAATCAAAATCAGAGACTTTTATGAAGTATGGTCCTTTAGAAAAAATTTCTTTAGTTGTTAAGTTACAAGATAATGCAACTTTATCTAAAAATTCTAAAAGTAATACTGCGATGATTACAAAAATAGATGTTTTTAAAAAATATCCTTGGGCATACTTTGGTAGTGTTCAACAACCTGATAATAAGTATATAGAAACATTACAAATTGATAGTAGCAATCATAAAAAAGAATTGTTTAGGTATTCGAGACCAGCCATTGTAAAAGGAATAGAAACGATAAATGAGTCGGGATCTGTAGATGGCGGTAGATTGTTTTCTCTTGAAGAACAGTTTGATTTGTTTGTTGATGCATATACTTCTTTTGGAGATGTTATGGATTTTACAGATTTAATTAGTTATTTTCAACAGTTAGTTGACTCATATGATCCTGATATATCATATGGTAAGTCTAGAATATAAGGATTATTAAACCTTATTTTTTTCATTTATATACTTAATAAAGTTTTTAGCTAATAAGCTTTTATTCTCTTTATTCCATACCATTCCTAAGTATTTTCCTTTCAATGGTAATTCTAAATCAAGTTTGAATAATTCTCCATTTTCAAGTTCTTTTTTAATATGTTCTTCTGTTAATAATCCAATACCAAATCCAGCTTCTGTGAATTCTTTTATAAGTGTATTGCTACCAAATTCCATTTCTGGATGAATTTCAATATTGTTTTCTGCACAATAATCATCAAGTCTTATTCTTGTAGTAGTACCTTTTGTTAAAACTAATAATGGTAGTTCTGATAAAT
Organism: uncultured Bacilli bacterium; assembly: GCA_944355355.1. Taxonomy (GTDB): domain Bacteria; phylum Bacillota_I; class Bacilli_A; order RF39; family UBA660; genus Ventrenecus. Next base: position 1,371 of record CALVQE010000001.1, on the reverse strand, counting down.
TAGTTTTACTTAATTTCTTTCCTTTTAAATGTTCAAATGCGTTATTACAAGCAAGGCAATCATGTAATGTAAGTATTTTTATTGAATCAAAATTAGTTGGTAACCCATAGGGCATATTAGTAAAGATTACATCAATTATTCCCATTTTAGATTTATTAATTAAATCAGAGGTCTTATCTGTGAATATCCTAATATTGATTTTAGGATATTTTTTATGAAAGCTTTTAATATATGGCATTAAGAATTCATGTAAAATTGTTTTACTTGCTCCTATATTAAGGATGCCAGATTCCATACTAGTAATTACTTCTAGGTCATTTTCGGCTGATGATATTAGTTCCATAGCGTCTTTAATCTTTTTGTAAAATACTTCTCCAGCTTCAGTTAATTCCATACCATCTCTTTTTCTAATGAATAGCTTAGTATTTAATTGTTCTTCTAAATTCTTAATTGCTTTGCTTATAGCCGGTTGACTAATTGATAGTTCGTTAGATGCTCTAGATATATTTTCATTTTTTGCAACATAATAAAATGTTTTATATAATTCTAAATTAATATTCATAAAGTCTCCTTATATAACTGTTGGTTATATCTGATATAAAAAAACAGTAATTTAATTATATCGCCTTTTAGGTTATAATACTAGTGCTTTTTGGAAAAAGCGAAATTTATTGGAGGGATTTTATGTTTGAAATGTATTTATTATGTTTATTTAAACAATATTGTGATGCTAGAGGATTAGACATAAACAATATGAATAATATGTATTCAAACGACTTTTGTGATTGGATTGTTCAAAATAAAAGTTTATTAAGTAATTATATTGATTACTTAAATGTTTTAGGATTTGGCTATCCGCTTGACGATGTAGTAGAAGTTGGTAAAGGAAAGTATGATTCACTATCAGAATATGGAGTAAATGTTATATCAACATTTGCTGAAACAGTAGGAAAGACTAATTCTAGATTGTTTGTAGATAGGGGCATGCTTTTCATTCTTAGACAGGGTGGAATTGAAATGCCTAAGGAACATATTATATTAACTCATAATCCATATTTTGAAAGTGAAGTACTTAGTTGGTATTTAATTCATAATATGGGAAATAAAAATATAAGTATTGGAATGTTTGGTAAATTAGATGATGCTGATACAATAAGAAAAGTAGAATTATTAGAAAAATTATCAAAACAAATGACAGAGGATTATTCGTTTGACTATGATACTAATAGTGACAGTTACTTTTGTTCATTAAATAGCAAGAGATACGTTAAAAAAAATTTTTTAACTAGATAGTTGTTAATGTCAATATAAAAATGCACAAAAAAGGGAAAATAAGCGTGTACAAAAAAGGGAATAAGATATGTCCAAATT